>JALOPO010000089.1 GCA_025453855.1 Gemmatimonadaceae bacterium | reverse complement strand
GCCCGTCCGACGGTCCACGAGCCAGCGGAGCGCGCCGCCGGCGAACATCGCCGCGCTCGTGCTGATCGGGAGGTAGACCCCCACCGCCACCGGGAGCGAGGAGACGCCGATGATCTCCATCGCGATCGCGAGGAACGCGCCGATCAGGATGAGCCCCCACGGGAGCTTCTGCGTGAGGATGCCGTCGACGACGAGCGCCATGATCTGCGACTTGGGCGAGTCGAGCTTGTCGACCTTGCGCCCCGTGTAGTCGACCGGCTCGCGGCCGCCGATCCCCGGATCGATCGCGTAGCGGATCGCCTTCGTCGCGGGATCGAGCAAGTAGCGCCCCGTCGTGGCGCCGCCGCGCGGCTCGTAGAGGCGACCCACGGGGAGAATCACGCAATCGCGGCTCGCCCCGGGCGGGCAGGCGTAGCCGCTCCCGGGATCGAGTTCCCGGGCCTCGGCGATCCGCCCGCGGTCGAGCGTGTACGGCACCGATTCGACCGTATCGACGACGACGCCGGGGAACGAACGCGCCACGACCGTCGTCTTCGCGTCGTTCAGGAAGGTGATGATGAAGCCGATCAGGATCGCGCTCGTCGTCGCCCCCGCCACGAGCCCGATCTGCTGCCGTGCCGGCGTCGCCCCCACCAGGAAGCCGGTCTTGAGGTCCTGGCTCGTCGCCCCCGCCACCGCCGCCGCGATGCACACCACGCCGCCGATGCTCAGCGCCAGCACGCGATGCTCCACGCCCGTCCACCCGACGGCAAGGAAGATCAGCGCCGTGAGCAGCACCGTGGCCACCGTCATCCCGCTGATCGGGTTGGCCGAGCTCCCGATCTGCCCCGTGATCCGGCTGCTCACCGTCACGAAGAGGAAGGCGAAGAGGAGCGCGAGCACCCCGCCCGCGAGCCCGATCCCGAGTGGCGGGACGAAGGCCGTCACCAGCAGCAGCACGAGCGTCGCCGCGAGCACGATTCCCATCGGCAGATCGCGCGCGGTGCGCAGCGTTCCAGCGCCGGTCGCGCTGCGTGCGCCACCGAGGTCACCGAAGCCGGCCCGCAGCGCGCGCCCGATCGTCGGCAGCGACCGCGCCAGCGAGATCAGCCCCGCCGCCGTCACCGCCCCCGCGCCGATGTAGAAGACGTAGTTGCCGCGCACCTGCGCCGGCCCCATCTCGGCGATCGGCACCGTGGCCGGGAAGATCGGCTGCATCAGGCCGTCGCCGAACAGCTTGATCGCGGGGATGAGCACGAAGTAGCTCAGCAGGCCGCCACCGAAGAGGTAGCCGGCGATCCTCGGGCCGATGATGTAGCCCACGCCGGCGAGCTCCGGGCTGATCCTCCGCCCACAGCTTCGTCCCGCTGTTCAGGAACTTGTAGAGCGCGCCCAGCCCGAAGCCCGTGAAGACGGTGCGCGCCTGCACGCCGCGCTCCTCGCCGACGATCAGCACCTCGGCGCACGCCGTCCCTTCGGGATACTTGAGCGCGCCGTGCTCCTTGACGATCAGGGAGCGCCGCAGCGGGATCATGAGCAGCACGCCGAGCAGGCCGCCCACCAGCGCCACCGCCGCCACCTGCGTCCACGGGAGCTCGTAGCCGAGCAGCAGCAGCGCGGGGAGCGTGAAGACCACGCCGGCGGCGATCGACTCGCCCGCCGAGCCGGTCGTCTGCACGATGTTGTTGCGCAGGATCTGCGGTCCGCTCACCCCCATCGCGCGGCCGAGCGACCGGAAGATCGTGATCGAGAGCACCGCGATCGGGATCGAGGCGCTCACCGTGAGCCCGATCTTGAGCGCCAGGTAGACGCTCGACGCCGCGAAGACGAGGCCGAGCGCGATGCCGAGCGCGATTGCCCCCGGCGTCAGCTCGACGAGGTCGCGCTCGGCGGCGATGTACGGCGCGAAGCCGGCCGGCGCGTCGCCCGCATCGGGCGCGGCGGGAGTGACCGGCGTGAGGTCGGGGCGGGAGATGGTCGCCATGCGCGAACAGTAGCGTGCGTGCGCGGCGCCCCCGCGGTGCCAGGCACCTCTGTCCCCCAGGCGCGCCGCCCCCGCGGTGCCTGGCACCGCGGGGGCGCGGGTCACCGCAGGATCCACCCCTCGAGCCGCACCGCCGGATCGGTGGGCGCCGCCGGCCACCCATCGCGCAGCACGCCCGGCATCGTCAGCGCCGCGCACGTCGCATCGAACGCGTCCTCGCTGGCCGCCACGGCGTCGCGCAGCGCGCGCGGGATCACGTCGCCGAGCGTGCGGACGTGCGCGGCGCGCGCCGCCGGCGACGACTTCACGACGTTCCCCGTCGCCAGGCGCGGATAGATCTCCGTCGCCGTCACCGCACCCGGCGCGTCCCACGGCCAGAGCCGCACCCCCGCGGCGCGCAGCGCGAGCAGCGCCGACATTCCCCGCAGCGTCGCCGTCCCCACCGCCCCCGCGCCCCCCACCTGGAAGACCGACTTGGGCTGCACCGCGAACCGATCCCTGGTCGCACGCTCGGTCGCGCGATAGGCGCGCAGCGGGTCGTCGAGCTCGGGCCAGCGTGGCACCCCCGGTCGCCCCCAGAACGGGCGCTCGCACGCGAGCAACGACTCGCACCGCCGCGCGAGTGCCGCCCAGAGCGCCGGCCCCTCGTCGCAGTGCAACGCCCCGCGCGCATACCAGGCCGGGACACCGAAGGCGAAGTCGAGCCCGATCGCCAGCGCGCCGTGCGCGTCGGCGAGCGAGAGCACGCGCGTCACCGCCTCGGCACGCGTCACGCCGGCCACCAGTTGCACCAGCACTCCGTCGTGCACCACCGCCAGGCGGATCCGCGCCCGCTGCGTGGCCTCCTCGCGCGCCCCGCTCCAGTCGACGGCGACGACGGTGCGCGCGGTCGCCGGCGTCACCGCGGCGTCGCCTCCGGGAGCGAACGCTCGTAGCGCTCCACCAGCGCCGCGTCACGCGCACGTGGCGACCGTGCACGCGGTGCCGCCAGTGCGCGCTCCACCTCGTCGACCTCGCGCGGGGCGGGGGAGAGCCACTCCAGCCCGCGCTCGGTGAGCAGGTAGTCGTCCTCGATCCGCACGCCGGTGCCGGCGTAGGTCGCGAGCGCCGGCGCGATGCGCTGCAGCAGCGCGCGATTGCGCTCCGTGTCCGGGATCGCCTCGCCCAGCGCACGACGGACGTACACGCCCGGCTCCAGCGTGAAGACGCTCCCCGCCCGCCACGTGCCGCTCACCGCCGAGCTGTCGACGTCGTGCACCGAGAGGCCGATCGGATGACCGAGCCCGTGCATGTAGTAGAGCCCGAGCTGCGCACAGCGCCGCGCCCCGCGGGCATCGCAGTCGTACGTGGCGTCGGGCGCCTCGATGAGCCCCAGGCGCGTGAGCCCGCGCGCGAGGACGATGCTCGCGCTGTCGCTCGCCGCGCGGTACCGTGCCCCGACCGCGATCGCCGACTCGGCCGCGCGCTGCGCGTCGCGCACCAGCTGGTAGATCTCGCGCTGCGGCGGCGAGAAGCGCCCGCTCACCGGCCAGGTGCGCGTCACGTCGGCGCTGTAGCCGTTCCACGCCGCGCCGATGTCGAGCACGAGGAGCTCGCCGGGCTGCGTGCGCCGGTCGTTGCGGTTGTAGTGGAGCGTCGTCGCGTTGTCGCCCGACCCCGCGATCGTCGCGAAGCCGGTCCGCTCGGCGCCGTTGCGACGGAACGTGTACTCCACGAGCGCCTGCACCTCGAACTCGCGCCACCCCGGCTCGAGCTGCGCCGCCACCTCCTGGTGCGCGCGGACCGTGAGGTCGATGGCGCGGCGGAGCTGCGCGATCTCGCTCGCCCGCTTGCCGGCACGCACCAGGAGCGCGTAGCGCGTGCCGTTCGTCACCCGATCGCCGCCTGCCTTGCCGCGCCACTCCTGCAGGAGCGCCATGTCGCGCGTCGTCCCCGTCCCGAGCGACGACTGCGGCGGCGTGAAGTCGCCGATCACCGCCAGCGTGCGCCCCGCGCCGAGGAGCGAATCGACGACCGGGCGCACGTCGGCGAGGTCCCGCGCCTCGATCCCCGTCGCCTCGCGGACCTGCGCGAGCGTGAGCCGCGGTCCGGTCCACACCTCGGCCGACGCGCTCCGCGGCGGCGCGAAGAACCACTGCGTGGCCACGCCGGTCGTGTCGGTGACGAGGATCAGCGCGCCTTCCGGCCGATCCCAGCCGGTGAAGTAGCGCAGGTCGCCGGCGGGCGAGAAGCCGTCGTAGTCGCGCGCCGGCTCGGGGGCACCGAGCACGATCACGGCGCTCGCGCGCGGCAGGAGCCCGGCGAGCGCAACACGACGTGCCGCGTAGTCGTCGCGCGTGACCTGCGCCCGCAGCGCCGCCGACGCCGCCATCGCCGCGAGGCATGCCACGAGCGCACCGCACGCGCCACGTCGCAGCGCCGCACGGGCGCGACCGGCGCGCATCAGCGCGGTGCCACGAACAGCCACCGCGCGACCACGCGCCCGGTCACCGTCTGCTCGGTCGGCGCGCTGATCGCCGTCTCGGCCTTCGGCGCCGCGGCGTCGGCGCGCATCGCCGCCATCATCATCGGCATCGGGCGCGGCCGCTCGTCGCTCTCCGTGGTCAGCGCGACGAGCGCGCCCAGCGACCCGCCGGCGGCCTTCGCCATCGCCTCGGCCGCGAGTCGCGCGTCGGCCGTGGCGGCCGCCAACGCGTCGCGCCGCACCGCATCCGAGTTCGAGACGTAGAACGTGACGCCGCCGATCGTGTTCGCCCCGGCACCCAGCGCGACGTCGATCAGCCGTCCCACCTGCTCGAGCTGCCGCACCTCCACGCGCACCGTGTTGCGCGCGTCGTAGCCCTCGAGGATCGGCGACTTGCCCTCACCGGGATAGCGGTACGCCGGCTGCACCGCGTAGTCGAGCGTCGACAGGAGCTCGCGCGGCACCCCGGCACCGCGGAGCGCCTCCATCACCCGCTGCGAGCGCGTCGCGTTCTCCTGGCCGGCCGCGTTCGCGGTGCGCGCGCGCACCTGCACGGTGACGAACAGGTGGGCCCGGTCGGGCGTCGCCTTCGCCTCGCCCTGACCCGCGACCTCGATCGTCGGCGGCATCGGCACCCAGTCGCGGGGCGGCGGCGACGGGAGCTGCGCGGCGAGCGCGGGAGCGAGCGCCGCGGCGCCGAGGGCCGGGGCAAGGAGTCGGGCGAGGACCGGGGGCATGCGCACTCCGCAGGGGGAACGGCCCCCGCCGCATGCGGGGACCGCGCGAAGATACCCCGGCGCCCGGTTGCCGTTGCGCCCGCCGCACCCGCCACGCGATTCGGGACAAGGAGCACGACTTCGCTCGCAGAAGGTCACGTGCGGTGGGCGACCGCGCCGCCGCGGCCCGCACGCCATCGCGTCCGGAACGCCGATTTTCCCTTGCGGCGCTTGCAGAATCGGGGCGCCCCCGACAGGTTTGCCGCGCGCCACTGGCGCGGAATCACGTGGCACTCACCCGGAGCACCCTCCCATGAACCGCATCGATCTCGTCAACACGCTCGTCGACACACACGAGCTCACCCGCAAGACCGCCAACGCGATCGTCTCGACGATCTTCGACGCCGAGGAGGGGGTGATCGCCCGCGCGCTCAAGAAGGGCGACAAGGTCGGCATCACCGGCTTCGGCACCTTCACGCTCCGCAAGCGCGCCGCGCGCATGGGGCGCAACCCGCAGACCGGCGCGTCGGTGAAGATCGCCGCCAGCAAGGCGCCCGCCTTCAAGGCCGGCGCGAGCCTCAAGGGCTTCGTGAACGGCAAGGCCGCCGCGCCCAAGAAGGGCGCCAAGAAGACGATCCGGAAGCCGGCAAAGAAGGGGCGCAAGTAAGCGACGCGCCGCACACGCCGTGCGCACGTTCGGCGCGCCGTCCGCGACTCGCGGGCGGCGCGCCTTATCTTTGGCCCCATGCCCGCGCCCGCCCAGCTGCTCGACCCCGTGGTCGAGGTGGAGACGCCCGAGCAGGTCCTCGTCTCCTACGCCCTCGCCGGTCCGGCCGCGCGCGGCACCGCGGTGCTCGTCGACTTCCTCGTCATCGCCTGCGCCTACGTGGCGCTGATCTGGTTGAGCGGTGCCGTCATCGAGTTCGTCGGCCTCCGCACCAAGCTGGCGGGCTTCGAGTGGGCGACGCTCCTCTTCATCGTCGGGCAGTTCGTCCTGCAGTGGGGCTACTACGTCTTCTGCGAGGCGACCTTCGACGGGCAGACGCCCGGCAAGCGTCTCCTCGGCCTGCGCGTCGTGCGCCTCGGCGGCGGCGGCGTGGATGCCGGCACGAGTGCGGCCCGCAACCTCGTGCGCGTCCTCGACCAGCAGCCCGGCTTCCTCTACGCCGTCGGGCTCCTCGCCTCGCTCTTCAATCGCAACAACCAGCGCCTCGGCGACATGGTCGCCGGGACGATCGTCGTGCGCGAACGCGCGGTCGGAGCCGGGCTGCGCCGCACCCGTCGCGCGACGCCCGTCGACGCCGCATCGGTCGCCGCCGCGCCGGCCGTGCCGCACCTCGCCGATGCGAGCTTCGCGCTCCTCGACACCTTCCTCACCCGTGCCGACGGCTTCGACGAGGCATCGCGCATGCGCCTCGCGTCGGCGCTCGCCCTCAAGCTCGGCATCGAGGCACCCGCGCACGACCTCCTCCCCGCGCTCCGCGCACTGCACGCCCGCGAGCTGGTGGCGCCTCGCGGCCCCACCGCCGTGCGCAGCGATCTGGGGGGGCGGCGCGAGGAATGGGCACTCGTCGCCGAGGGACGCGAACGCTGGGACGCCTTCGCGCAGCGCCTCGCGCAGGTGCGACGCACCGGACTCGGCAACCTCGGCGAGGACGACGTCACGACCTTCGTCGACGACTACCGCACCGTCGCGGCCGACCTCGCCCGGCTGCGCACCGCCGATCGCGGCCGCGGCGGCGATGCCGTCTACGCGCTCTCGCGCCTCGTCGCCGCCGGCCACAACCTCATCTACCGTCGCCCCACGCAGACCATCGGGCGCGTGCTGCAGTTCATCACGCACGACGTCCCGGCCGAGGTGCTGCGCAGCTGGCGCCCGGTCGTCCTCGCCGCGGTGCTCCTCTTCGTGCCGGCGATCGTCACGGCCGTCGCCATCGTGCGCGATCCGTCGCTCGCCGAGGCGCTCGTCTCGCCCGGCTTGATGCAGCGCGCCGAGGAGGGGCTGCGGCGCGCGAACACCGGCGGCGAGTACCTCGAGGACGGCCAGCCGGTGGGCCCGGTGCTGGCGGGGCTCATCACGACCAACAACGTGCAGGTGACCTACGTCGCCTTCGCCGGTGGGCTCACCGCCGGCGTGCTCACCGTGTTCGCGCTGATCGGCAACGGTGTCGCGGCCGTCGGCGCCGGCGTCGGCTACTACGTGAGCAAGGGGATCGGCGGCCAGATCTTCGGCTTCGTCGCCGCCCACGGCGTCCTCGAGCTGGCGGCGATCTGCATCGGCGGCGGCGCCGGCTTCCTGCTCGCCGCGGCGATGCTCATCCCCGGCGACCGCACGCGTCGAGAGGCACTCGTCGCCAACGGCGCCCGCGCGCTCCATCTCGTCGCCTGCGCCACGCTCTTCCTTCTGGTCGCCGGCGCGATCGAGGGAAACATCTCGCCCGCCGACCTCCCCAACGCCACCAAGTACGGCGTCGCCGCCCTCACCGCCGTCGCGATGATCGGCTACCTCTCCCTCGGCCGGTCCGCTCCCGCCTCGGAATCGTCGCGCGGAACGGCAACTGCAACCGCGGGGAACTGACAGGGACTGCAGGAAACGGCAGGGTGGGGCAGGACTGCGCGCTGGGATTCATGGCAGCCTCGCTCCGTCCCCGCGCGCTCCACGCGCACCGCCGCCAGCACGTCGGCCCTCGATCCCGTCTCTGGCGCCGTCACCCATCGCACACACGGCACCAACACTTCAGTCGGTCGGTTCCTGCAGTCCCTGCACTTGCCTGCAGTCCCTGTCAGTTCATGCTGTTCAGGGCGAGATCCCGCCCGGCCCCGATCACGGCATGCCGCGCAGGACGCGGATCGGCACGCTCACAGCTCGCCGCGCGCCTTGATCGCCAGGTAGCGGTTGACGAGCGCCGGGGCCATCGCCTGCGGCGGTGCATCGACCACCTGCACGCCG
>JALOPO010000547.1 GCA_025453855.1 Gemmatimonadaceae bacterium | reverse complement strand
CGGAGCTCGGCGAGTGCAGTGGGGTTGCCGCAGCCAAGCGAAGCGAGGATGGCCGCCGCCGGGAGCTCGTCGCTCTCGCCGCTGACGTAGAGGTCGGCGGTGATCGGATCGGTGGCGCCATCGAGCGCGGCGCCGCAGCACGACACCGTGCCGCCACAGGCGCTGGCGGCGGACGACGGCGCTGCCTCGACGACGCTCGCGCTCGCGTCGCAGCATGCGGTGGCCGTGGCGCTCGCGCCGCCCGCGAGCACGCGTCGCGCCACGGCCCCGTACTGCGTGCGGATCTCGTTCGCGGGCGCTCCACCTGCGGCATGCGTCATCCCGACATCCTCATCAAGAAATGTTGATCGGTTGAATCCGGCGGCGTGCGGCGCGACCGGCCATCAGCCGCAGCACTCGCCGAGCACCTCGAGACGGCGTCGCAGGGGGCGCGGCTGGAGGGCGACGGCGCCGTCGTGCAGTTCGCGCAGCGCGTCGGGGACGAGCGCATAGTAGCTCCAGCGTCCGTCACGCCGGTCGCTGACGAGCCCCGCGTCCTTCAGCACGCGCAGATGGAACGAGAGCCGCGACTGCGCGGCATCGAGCGCGTCCTGCAGGTCGCAGACGCAGCGCTCGCCATCGCGGAGGAGCGCCACGATCTCGAGGCGCGTGCGATCGGAGAGCGCATGGCAGAGCGTGCCCAGGCGGTCGGCGTCCAGTCGTGGCGGGCGGGGAGCGGCAGCGACGGGCATGCCCCACAATGCATCAACGTTTCTTGATGCGCAAGGCGGGCGACGGGCGCGCCACGTGACGGCATCGCGGCTGCAGGGCGACGGGTGTCATCACGTCCTTCCTCATTGCCACGGAGCAGCAGATGTCCGACGTCCGGCTCGCCATCATCTACTACAGCACGTACGGCACGAACCATCGCATGGCGACGCTCGCCGCCGAAGCGGCGGAGGCGGCAGGCGCGACGGTGCGCCTGCGTCGTGTGCGCGAGACGGCGCCGGACGACGTGGTGCAGTCGCAGCCGGCGTGGGCCGCCCAGGTGGCACGCAGCGAGGCCGTGGCCGAGGCGACGCCCGACGACCTCGAATGGTCGAACGCCTACCTGTTCTCGTCGCCGACGCGCTTCGGGGCGGCGGCGAGCCAGCTGCGCGCCTTCATCGACACGCTCGGCCCGCTCTGGCAACGCGGCGCGCTGGCGAACAAGGCGGCGAGCGCGATGTCGAGCGCGCAGAACCCGCACGGCGGGCAGGAGACGACGGTGCTCTCGCTGTGCACGATGTTCATGCACTGGGGCGCGATCATCGTGCCGCCGGGCTACACCGATCCGGTGCTGTTCGAGGCGGGCGGCAATCCCTACGGCACCACCACCACGGCGAACGGCGAGCCGATGCCGCCAGCCGTGGAGCGTGCGATCGCGCACCAGGCGCGCCGGCTGGTGGAGGTGGCGGCGAAGCTCGCGGCGCGCTGACGGATCGCGGCGGCGCTGTCCTCGGCCGGCGTCGGCGCCCGACGGTCCGCCGCCTGCCATGTGCGCGAGCGTCACCGTTCACGGAGCACCGATGCGCGTCGTCCATCCCGTCGCCCTGCGCCATGCGTTCCCGACCGCCGCAGCCGCGGGGCTGCTCGCGGCGCTCCTGCTCGCGCTGCTGCTGCCGCGCGTGCTGCTCGCGCAACGTGTGCCGCCTGGCCACTGGCCGGCCGCCGGGCAGTGCCGCGTCTGGTACGACCGGGTGCCGCCGGGGCGGCAGCCACGCCCGACCGACTGCGCACGCGCGCGCCTCGAGGCGTGGCGCAGCGGCGGACGCGTGCTGGTGGGGGACGATGCGCGTCGCGGCGACTGGTTCGATGATCGTCGGCGCGGTGGATGGGATGACGGCGACCGCCGTCGTGGTGGGCGGGATGGCATGTGGGGCCGCGACCGTCGTCGCGAGCGCGATGGCCGCCGCGATCGCGACGGTCGCTGGGGGCGTGACGATCGGTGGGAGCGCGATGGTCGCTGGGGCTGGGACGACCGGCGTGGACGGCGGCGGGATGACGGGCGTCGCGATGGCCGGCACGACCACGATCGCGACGACGACGATGACGGCGCGCGTGAGCGTCGCGATGCGCCGTGGTGGCTCCCGCTCCCGCGCTGAGGCCGCAGTGGTGAGGGACAGCCGGGTCGGCTAGCATCCGGCCATGCCTCTCCATGCCCTCGCGCGCGTCCGCTGCCTCGCTCCCCTGCTCGTCGTCGCATCGGCGCTCGGTGCGCAGGCGCCGATGCCGGCGGTGATCCCCGCCCCGTCCTCGATGACGGTCGAGGCGGGGCGCTTCTTCGTGATCGACAACACCACGCACGTGAGCGTCGCGGCGGACGCCGACAGCACGGTGCAGCGCATCGCGCTGCGGACGAGCGCGATGCTCACGCAGGGCGAGCCGTCGGTGCGCCCCGTCGCCGCCGATGCGGCGCCCGCGACCGGCGCGATCCATCTCGCCATCGTGCCGCAGCGCAGCTTCGGGGCCGAGGGCTACGAGTTGCGCGTGGAGCCGACGCGGATCACGATCCGCGCCGCCACGCCGGCCGGGCTGTTCAACGGGACGCAGACGCTGCGACAGCTCCTGCCGTGGAGCGTGGAGCATCGGGCCGCGCTGCGGCGCGGGCTGCGCGTGCCGG
>JALOPO010000088.1 GCA_025453855.1 Gemmatimonadaceae bacterium | reverse complement strand
CTCGACGAGATCGAAGCCCCCGAGGCGATGCGCGTGCTGGTGCCGGCGGCGCGACGCGTCCTCGCCGGCGAGCGCATCACCTTCCAGCTCCCGGTGCGCGGGCGGACGCTCGAGCTGCGCGGCGTCCCGCTCACCGACGACGGGGCGGCCGCGCGCGGCGCGCTCATCCTCGGCATCGACGTCACGGAGCGCGAGCGCGCGCGCGCCGCCCTGGAGGCGAGCGAGCAGAAGCTGCGCACCGCGGTGGAGCTGGCGACCGAGGGGATCTACGAGTGGGACGTGGTGAACGACCGCGTCATCGGCAGCACCAAGCTGTCGCGCCACCTGGGCTACGGACCGGGGACCGCGTCGCCCACGGTGAGCGCGTGGTTCGAGCTCGTGCATCCCGACGACGCGCCACGCGCGCGTGCACTCCTCGACCGGCACCTCGAGGGGCGCAGTCCGGGTTACGAGACCGAGTACCGCGTGCGCGCCGCCAACGGCGAGTGGCGCTGGCTCCACGACCGCGCGCAGGTGGTGGAGCGCGATGCCGACGGACGTCCGCTCTGGGTGCTCGGCGCCAACGCCGACATCACCGACCGCAAGCGCACCGAGGGGGCGCTTCGCGCCATCGCCGCCACCTCCGGCGCGCCCGGGAGCGACGCGAAGCTCTTCTCCGAGCTCGTGGAGCGCCTCGCGACGATGCTCGAGCTGCGCGCGGCCTGCATCGCCGAGCGCGACGCCGAGCGCTCGACCGTGCTGCGGCTGCTCGGGAGCTGGGCCGAGGGCGCGGCGCACGATGAGCGGACGGTCGACATCGCCGGCACCCTGCTCGCGCCGGTGCTCGACGGTGGCGACGCGCCGTCGGCGGGGGGGCCGACGATCGCGACCACGCTCTGGGGGATCGACGCCGACGACCATACCATCGTCCCGCTGCGCGACGATCGCGGACTGACGATCGGCCTCCTGCTCGCGGTCGGCGGCGGTGCACGACTCGACGGCGGGATGGCGGGCTCGCTCCTGCAGACGATCGCCGCGCGCGCCACCGGTGAACTCGTCAGGCGTCGCGCGGAGGCGCGGCTCCGTGAACGCGAGCGCGAGCTGGCCGATGCGCAGCGGATCGGGCGCATCGGTGGCTACGCGTGGCACGGCCCCGAGGGGCGCCTCGTCTGGACCGACGAGACGTACCGCCTCCTGGGCCACGTTCCCGGCACGGTCGTCGCCAGCGCCGCGCTGTTCCGCGAGGCGATCCATCCGGACGACGCGGCGACGGTGCGCGCAGGGCTCGATCACGTGATGGCGACGCGTGCTCCGCACTGGCGTGCGGAGTACCGCATCCGGCGCGCCGACGACGGGAGCGTGCGCTGGATCGCGTCGCAGGGCGAGTTCGAGTACGACGCGACCGGCGCCGTGCGCCACGTGCGTGGCGTGCACGTCGACATCACCGACCAGCGCGTGCTCGAGGAGCGGCTGCGGCAGTCGCAGAAGCTCGAGGCGGTCGGGCAGCTCGCGGGCGGGCTCGCGCACGACTTCAACAACCTGCTCACGGTGGTGCGCGGCCACGCGCGCTTCCTCCTGCGCGCCCTGCCGGAGGGGAGCGAGGCGCGGCGTGATGCCGATGCCATCCGTGTCGCCAGCGAGCGCGCCGCCGGGCTCACGCGCCAGCTCCTCACGCTCAGCCGTCGCGACGCGAGCGTGCCGCGCCGCATCGCCGCCGACACCATCATCGCCCGGTACGCCGAGCTCCTCGGCCGCGTGCTCGGCGAGCACGTCGCGCTCGAGCTGCACCTCGGCGCGGGCACGACGCGCGCGATCCTGCTCGATCCCATGCACCTCGAACAGGTGCTGCTCAACCTCGGCCTCAATGCGCGCGACGCGATGGCCGACAGCGGCACGCTGACGATCACCACCACGTACCTCGGTCCGGCGGCGGTGGACTTCCCCGCCCCGCGCGGCGTCGTGCGGCTGCAGGTGCGCGACACCGGCGCCGGGATGGATCCCGCGACCGTGGCGCGCGCCTTCGAGCCGTTCTTCACCACCAAGCCGTCGGGGCACGGCACCGGCATCGGCCTGGCGACGGTGCACAACATCGTCGAGCAGGGTGGCGGTCGCATCTGGATCGACAGCGTGCCCGCGGCGGGGACGACGGTCACGCTCGTCTTCCCGGTGACCGACGGCGCCCCCGAGTCGCTCGACGAGGCGCCCGCCGCGGGGCCCAGCGGCGAGCCGGCGCGCGGCACCGTGCTCCTCGTCGAGGACGAACCCGACGTG
Source organism: Gemmatimonadaceae bacterium (assembly GCA_025453855.1). Taxonomy (GTDB): domain Bacteria; phylum Gemmatimonadota; class Gemmatimonadetes; order Gemmatimonadales; family Gemmatimonadaceae; genus JALOPO01. The sequence continues at coordinate 7,021 of JALOPO010000088.1, read as the reverse complement.
CGCGCGCTCGCCCGCCGCACGCTCGAGGACGCGGGCTACGACGTGCTCGTCGCCGAGCACGGCCTCGATGCCGTCGAGCGCTGGCTCGAGGCGGCGGCAGCGGGGCGGCAGGTCGACGTGCTCGTGAGCGACATCCGCATGCCGCGCATGACGGGGCGCGAACTCGCACGCGCGCTGCGCGCCGAGGATGGCGAGCTCCCCATCGTGCTGATGTCGGCGACGGCGCGCGCCCTGGCGGCGAGCCTGGAGCAGACGTAGCCGCTCAGCTCCCGCCGAGCCAGCGCCACCAGCCGTCGCGCCGCTCGTTGTCGTCGCGCTCCGCGGCGTCGATCGCCTCGAACCACGCGGCACGCATGAGCGCCGCATCGGGATAGCGATCGTCGGCGCGCGGCGCCATCGCGCGGCGCAGGAAGTCCTGGATCGGCGCCGGGATCCCCTCGAGATCCGGGCTTCCCTGCACCTGCCGCGCCACGATCGCCCGCGGATCGTCCTCGCCGAACGGCGCGCGCCCGCTCAGCGTGAAGGCGATCACCGCGCCCATCGCGAAGAGATCCGAGGCCGGGCCCTGCGCCTCGCCGAGGAGCTGCTCCGGCGCCGCGAAGGCCGGCGTGCCCACGCTCGCGCTTCCCTCGTCGATGCCCGGCACGTGCGCCACGCCGAAGTCGGTGAGGCGCCAGCGTTCGCTGCGATCGATGAGCACGTTCTCGGGCTTGAGGTCGCGATGCACGATCCCCGCCGCGTGCGCCGCCTCGAGCGCGTCGAGGAGCGAGTCGACCTGCGCGGCGATGTCGCTCGCCGACTGCGGCCCCTGCCGGCTCACGAGGCGCGCCACGCTCCCGCCCTCGGCGAGCTCCATCGTGTACCACGAGATGCCGTCGCGCGTCTCCCAGTCGTAGATGGGGACGATCGCCGGATGCGCGAGCTGCGCGGCGAGCTTGGCCTCGCGGCGGAAGCGCGCCACCGCCACGTCGTCCTCGGCCACGTCGGGGTGCAGCACCTTCATCGCCACCTCGCGCCCGAGCGAGAGATCGCGCACGCGCCACACCGAGCCGAAGGTGCCGGCCCCGAGTCGGCCGAGCACCTCGTAGTCGTCGCCGGTGGCCCAGCGGAGGCGCATCTCCTCGCTCTCCTTGCCACGCTTGGCGCCCGGGGCCACGCGATCGAGCACCAGCACCGCGCCGCGTGCGCCGCCCACGCGCTCGAGCGCGCGCAGCAGCGTGGCCACGCTCGTGTGCCGCTGCGCGGGATCGGCGACGAGCGATTGATCGAGCACGGCCGCGATGCGCGCCGGGCAGTCGGGACGGACGAGCGCGAGCGGCGGCGCACCGTCCGCGGGCGGATGCTCGCCGGTGAGCATCTGGAAGGCGAGGGCACCGAGCTGCCACTGGTCGCTGGCGAGGCTCGGCGTCCACGACTCGCCCCACTCGGGCGCCCAGAGCGTGCTGTCGCGCGCCGGCGCGATCCCCTCGGGACGTTCGCTCTCGCCAACGCTCCACTCCCAGCCCAGGAGCCAGAGGCGCCCCGTCGGCGACATCCAGCACGTCTCGCCGCCGATCGCGCCGTGCGGCCGGTTCTTGTCGTGCAGGTAGACGAGCGCGGTCCCGATGGTGCGCACCACCTGCAGCATCGCGGGCACGTCGTCCGGGCCACCGCGGGCGACGCGCGTCGCGATCGTTTCCCCCGAGATCCAGCGCCGCAGGTAGCCGGGGCCGCGCTGCTGCACCGGCGAGTCGGTCCAGTAGTGGTACGTGGTCGGGATCGCGGGGTGGCTCTGGTGCGCGAGGAAGCGCGCCTCGGCGGCGAGCCACGGGCGGTGCGCGGCATCGGGCGCGGTCACGAGCGACAGCGAGCGCCCGAGCGCGTCGACCACTTCCTGGTAGTGCCGCGTGGCGGCGCGCGAGCTCCCGCGCCCCCACCGCCACTCGGGTGGCAGGAGCCATCCCGCGAGATGCGCCGGCAGCGGCGCCGCGGGACGGGCGCCGCTCGCCGTGCCCGTCCACGGCGTGGCGCGCGGCGTGCTGCGTGGCGTGGCCCGCGGCGGGAGCGTCATGCGCGCAATCTACTCCGCCCGTGCAGCGGCCTCGGCCCGGTCGCTCCCCGCGGGCGGCAGCGTCGCCTCGTCGTCGCGCACGAGGCGCAGGACGATGCGCGCCGTCGTCCCCGAGCCCGGCGCGCTCTCCAGCGTGAGCGTCCCGCCCCACCCCTCCACCAGGCGCCGGCTGATCGCGAGTCCGAGCCCGCTCCCGCTCGTGCGCGTGCTGAAGTGCGGCTCGAAAACGCGCGGCAGCAGCGCCGACTCGATGCCGGTGCCGTCGTCGCGCACGTGCACGTGCACGCGATCGCCGGCGATGCTCACGTCCACGGCGATGCGCGCCGAGGCGGCGAGTCGCGCGTTCTCGAGCAGGTTGAGGAGCACGTCGCGCAGCTCGGCCTTGCGCGCCCAGGCCACGACCTCGCCCCCCGCGGCCGGCGACTCCCAGACGATCGGCGCATCGCCGAGGCGCTCGAGGCGCAGCACCTCCTCGACGACCGCCACCACCGGCACCGGCTCGGGCGGCGGCGCGCGATCGGGGGTCGTGCCGTAGCGGCTGAAGGCGCGCGCGATCTCGTCCAGCCGATCGATCTGCTCGAGGATCGTGTCGACGTTGCGATCGAGGATCGCGTCGAAGTCGGGACGGTGCCGCGCGCGGCGCAGGTGCTGCACGCCGAGGCGCATCGGCGTGAGCGGGTTCTTGATCTCGTGCGCGACCTGGCGCGCCATCTCGCCCCACGCGAGCACGCGCTGCGCACGGGCGAGCTGCGTGACGTCGTCGAGCGTGACCACCACGCCCCCCTTGTCGAGGCGCGTGAAGCGGCCCTGCACGGTGGCCACGCCCCACTGGTCCTCGAACAGGTCCTCGACGCGCTCGCCGACGGCGAATGCCGTGGCGCGCGAGGCCAGCGCGGGGGCGAGTGCCGCCAGCGGCTCGCCCGCCGGGAGCGCGCGCCCAACGAGCTGCTCGGCGCGCGGATTGGCGAGCACGATCGCACCATCGGCATCGACCGCCACCACGCCCGAGGCGACGGTGCGCAGCACGGCGTCGGTGCGGCGGCGCGCCGCGTCGAGCGCGCGCTCGCTCGCGCGCAGGTCGCCCGCCATGCGGCGGAACGCATCGAAGACGGGGACGAACTCGCCCGGCGGCGCGTCGGTGAAGCGCGGCGCGCGCTCGCCACGCGCCACCGCCACCGCCGCATCGCGCAGCGCACCGATCGGCCGCGCGAACTGCCGCGCCGCGAGCCCCGACAGGCCGAGCGCACCGAGCGCGCCGGCGAAGGTCGAGAAGAGCAGCAGGACGACGAGATCCTCGCGTCGCTGCGCGGTGATGTCGCCGGCCAGCACCGCGGGGGCGGCCACCACCACGCGATCACCGCGCGTGCCGAGCGTGCTGAGATAGGTGACGAGCACGTCGCGCCCCGCCACGTCGACCGTCGCCGACGCGGTCAGCGAGCCGCCGGGGGCGAGCGCCTGCGCCACGCGCGGCGGGAGGAAGAGGCCGAGCGGGGCGAGCGAGCCGAACAGCTCGTCGCTCACGTCCACGAGGCGCCCTGCCGCATAGCCGAGGAGCGGCACGCCGATGCGCTTGCTCGCCTGCTCGAGCGGCGTGCGCTCGCCCGACCGATCGATGGCGCGCAGGAACTCGCGCACGAGCAGCTCGCGCTGCCGGCGCTCGTCGTCGCGCAGCCGCCCCACGCTCCACACCGTGAACGCCGTCGCGGGCACGAGGAAGAAGGTGAAGAGCACCACCGTGAGCTGGCCGCGGTAGCTCGTGAGCAGGCCGCGGCGCCGCAGCCGCCAGAGCCGCCCCATGCTGCCGCGGGTCGCCGCGCTCGAGGCCCACAGCAGGGCGAGCAGGGCGAGGTCGGCGAGCACGATGAGCGTGCCGCGCTGCACGAGGCGCCACGCATCGACCACCTCCACGCGGGCGTGCGCCTGCACCGGCCCCACCAGGCTCGGGACGATGCGCGAGCCGTCGAGCACCGTGCCGTCGCGCACCCAGCGGATCCCGTCGCCGATGCGTCGCCCGGGCTGCACCTCGCCCGGCTGCACCGTGTACGACGGCGTCCCCTCGCGGCGCGCGCCGTAGCCGAGCAGCGCGGCCACCGTGGGCGCGGTGACCACGCGCGTGCGCGGCTCCACGAGCACCGTCGTCACCGAGCCGTTGTCGTACGGGACGGCGAGCACCTGGTAGACGCCCGGATACCCGGCGATCGCGCGTGCCACCGGGGCGCGCGTCGCGATCGCCTCCTGGATCACGGGATTCGCCTCCACGCGCGGTTCGCTGATGCCGAAGACCTCGAGCGTCACCAGCGACGAGTCGCGCGTGTCGAAGACGAAGGCGCTCACCGGATAGCCCGCCGCCACCAGGTCGCTCGCCTGCACGCGATCGAGCAGGTCGGCGCGCGTCTCGGCCGGTGGCAGCTCGCGCAGCTGCAGCGCGAAGCGCGAGAGGAGGACCTGCGCATCGGCGTCGACGGTCGCGAGCTGCGCGGTGTCGAGCGACGCGAGCGTCGTGCGCTGCCGCATCACCGCCCCCCACGTCAGCACCGCCGCGCCCATCGCCGCCACGATCCCCACCGGCAGGAGCGCGAGTCGGCGCGGCCGACGCGCCAGCGCGGTGATCGCGATCACGCCGATCCACGCGATGCCGTACCACGTCGGCCACGCGCCGTCGGGCCACCAGACCGCGGGCGCCAGCGTGGCCGCCGCGCTCGCGAGCAAGGGACCGGTGGTGGGCGCGAAGCCGCGCCCGGGGGCGAGGAGCACGCGCGCCGCGCCGGCGCCGGCCACGAGCACCGCCACCGCCACGAGGAAGAGCCCCACCTGCCAGGTGAGCCAGAGCGCGGTCGTCTCGCCATCCGGCGGCGTGGCGATGCCGCGCGTGAGCGCACGCAACGCGAACGGCGCGAAGCCCGCGAGCGCCGCGAGCACGATCGCCGCCGCGGGGCGCGAGGCGACGCCGCGCCGGAAGCCGCGCCGGAGCGCGAGCACCGCGAGCGTGAGCGTGACGCCCGCGCCGAGCAGCGCCGCCGGCGTCGCCAGCACGAGCGGGCCGAGTCGCAGCACGTAGCGCCCGGGATCGAAGAGCCAGCTCACGTTGCTCAACGCCCCGAGCGGGACGAGCGTGAGCGTCACCGCGGCCACGACCAGCGCCGCGAGCTGCTCGGCGAGCGGTGGCCGGCGACGCCAGGCCGCCCCGACGAGCGCGATCGCCCAGACGAAGAGCACCACGCCGCCCCACCAGCGCGCCTCGTCCATGCGCCGCAGGTACGCCTCGTCCTGCGATGGCGCGGTGGCGCGATAGCGAAGGAGCGTCGTGCCGTCGCTCACCCACGGCCGGAAGCCCTGCGCATCGGCCACGCCCGGCGGCGCGAATTCGATCGCCCCCACCCCCGCGCGACGCGCGAGCTCGGGACCGAGTGCGGCGACGAGATGCCGCGCCGGCGGATCGGCGTCGAGGACGACCGTGGCCACCGCGACCGCGCTCCCGCGCCGCTCGGCCGCGTAGAGCAGCAGGTAGAATCGCGAGCGATGGATGCCAAGGGAGGCGCGCAGCACCTCGGGGACGGCGCGCATGCTCCCCGCCCACGCCACCGGGAGCCCGTCGCGATAGAGCACGACGCTCGTCCGCTCGTCACGCTCCTCGAGCGCACCGAGCGTCTCGAACGCCGCCGTGGGCTCGGCCGGGGCGCCGACGGCGGCGATCGCCAGCCGACGGGCGCGCGCCGCGGCGATGGGGAGCGCACGTTCGACCGCCGCGTCGCCGCGCGCGATCGCCTCGGCATTCCAGCGATCGAAGTCGTGCGCGATGCGATCGAGCGCGTACTGGTGCCACGCCCCCGCCGCCACGAAGGCGACGCCGAGCATCACCACCAGCAGCGGCGTGCGTCGGCGCTCGGCCCGGCGCCCGAGGAGCGCCGCCGCGACCGTCGCCACCCCGGCCCCGGCCAGCCAGGCGACGCTCGGCCCGCGCAGCCAGGCGGCGGCGCAGAGCACGCCGATGGCGGCCGGCACGAGCCACTGGCGGCGGAAGGTGAGGAGAGTCGGCAGTCGCGGCACGGACCGGGGTCACCCGGATCGTGGCGCGCACCGGTCGCGCGCGCCCGTCCGGACTGGGCAGTTTACACCGTGCCTTCCTCGTTTCGGATCCATCGCCACGCCCCGAGCACCGTCACGTGGCGAGACCGCGCGACCGCGTGCACCCGCCCGATCGCCCTCGCCGGGGCGCTCGTGCTCGGAGGCGTGCGGGAGGTGGGCGCGCAGCCCGTACCGACGGTGACGCCGCCGGTGGCTGCGGCCGGCGGGCCCGGCACCGCGCCGCTCGCGAGCGCGGCCCCGGTGGCCGATGCGCTCGCCGTCTCGCTGCTCGAGGGCACCGCGCTGCTGGCACGCGGGACGCTCCGGCTGCGGATCGAGCGCACGGGCACCGGGGTCGACGTCGTCGCCACGGGGGTCCTCGTGCGCCCCGGCGAGCGCATCACCGCCGAGCTCCGCACCGATACGCTCCTCGCCCCGCGTCGCTACCTGGCCGAGACGCGCGACAGCGCGGGACGCGTCACCGACCGCGTGGAGGTGGCGATCGGTGGCGGGCGCATGGTGCTCACGCGCACCAGCGCGGCACATCGCATGGTGCGCGAGTTCCCGCTCGCGCGGGCGCTCCTCCTGGTCGACGATGCGGCGCTGGTGCCGCTGCTGGTGGCGGCGGCGGCGCAGCCGCGCGATTCGGTGACGGTGCTCGACGTCCGCACCGGGACGCTGCGCCGGGCCGTGGCAACGTCGGCGGCCCCGACCGCGTTGACCATCGCCGAAGTGCCGCTCGAGGTCACGCCCGTGTCGTTGCGCGCATCCGACGGAACGCTTGGCGCCTGGTGGCGCGATCCGCGTGGGCGCCTGGTCCACGCGCCGCTCGCGGGGACGCGGCAGCTCCGGCGCGACGATCCACCGGGCTGACGCCGGGAACACGTGTGCCGTCGCGCCGGCAAC
>JALOPO010000087.1 GCA_025453855.1 Gemmatimonadaceae bacterium | reverse complement strand
CGACGCCACGTCCCGCGCACCTGCCCGCGCAGCACGAGCATCGGGAGGAAGACGCCGTTGCCGCCGGGGACGATCCGCGCGAAGTCCTCGGCCGCGATGCACGCCGAGCGATCCGCGTAGCCGAGCAGGTACTCGTCGAAGCCGGGGAGGAGGAGCGCGTCCGGGATGGCGGCACCATCGGCATCGACGGTATCACCGGCGATCTCGATGGCACGTCGCGCGACGCCCTTGGGCAGTCCGCACCAGAAGGCGAGATCCTCCACCGTCGTCGGCCCGTGGCCGCGCCGGTAGCGCCGCGCGAGCTCGCCGAGCGCCTCGTCGCCGGCGAGCAGGCGCGGTGACGCGATCCGGCGGGCGGCGAGAATGAAGCGATCGCCCGCGAGGCAGAGCACACCGTCCTGCGCGAGGTGCCAGAGCAGGAGCACACCACGCTGCCGCTCGACGCGTTGTCCCGCGCGCACGAGGTGCGTGAAGAGCTCCTCGCGCGGCATGCCAGCGTCCCCGAGCACCGACTCCACCACGTCGCGCGCGATCGCGACGTCCCGCGCCTCGATCTCGAGCTCGCGCAACCGCCGCGCGTGCCTCGCCAGGTTGCGCGTGCGGAAGAAGGCCGCGAGCCACGGCGCATCCTCCGCCGGCACCACGTGCAGCGTGCCGCGCATCGGCCAGCTGCGCACGATCTCGCCCCGCGCGAACGCCGCGTCGACGGTGGCCAGCGTCGCGCCTTCGGCGCGGCTCGCGAGCGCCCATTGCGCCTGCGGCAGGTCCTGCGCCTGGATGCCGAACAGCTGCCGCGCCGCCGCCGCGACCGAGGGGGCGCGTCGCGTCAGCGCCTGCGCGGCGAGGCGGCGCGCGACGAGCGGCTCGATCGCGCGGCCCACGCGCCTCGTCGCCGCGCCGTCAGTCGCCGGCCACGAGCGGCGCGCGCTCGTGCGCCGGGTCGAGCTGGGCCGCCACCACCTCGCTGATGTCGAGGACGTTCACGTCCGCCTCCAGCTTGGCCACGCCGTCGACCATCATCGTCATGCAGAAGGGACACGCCACCGCGATCGTCTCCGCCCCGGTGGCCACCAGCTCCTCAGTGCGCTCGATGTTGATGCGCTTCCCTTCCTTCTCGTCGATGAACATCCGCCCGCCCCCCGCGCCGCAGCAGAGGCCGCGGCTCTTCGTGCGTGCCGGCTCGACGAGATTCACGACGGGGAGCGCGCGCCGGAGCGTCTCGCGCGGCGCATCGTAGACGTCGTTGTAGCGGCCGAGGTAGCAGCTGTCGTGGTAGGCCATCGTCAGCCGCTTCCCATGCTCCGTCTGCAGCGGGACGAGGTTGGCCTCCAGCAGCCGCTCGATGTACGTGCTGTGGTGGATCACCTCGTAGTTCCCGCCCAGCTGCGGGAACTCGTTCCCCATCTGGTGGAAGCAGTGCGGGCAGAAGGTGACGATCGTCTTCACCTCGTAGCGGTCGAGCGTCTCGATGGTCCCCTTGGCCAGCACCTGGTACAGGTACTCGTTGCCGAGGCGCCGCGCCGGGTCGCCGTGGCACGTCTCCTCCTGGCCGAGGATCGCGAAGTCGACGTTGGCCGCCTGCAGGATGCGCGCGAAGGCGACGGTGATCTTCTTCGCGCGGTCGTCGAAGCTCCCCATGCAGCCGACCCAGAAGAGGATCTCGGGGCGCTCGCCGCGCTCGAGCTTCTCGGCCATGGTCGGGATGTCGAGCCCCTCGGCCCACTGCGCACGGTCGGCGGGGCTGAAGGCCCACGGCGAGCCGTTGCGCTCGAGGCTCTCGAAGGTCGGGAGCACCTCCTCGGGGAAGCGCGACTCGTTGAGCACCAGCGCGCGCCGCAGCTCGTTGATGATCTCGAGCTGATCGATGGAGACCGGGCACTCCTGCACGCAGGCGCGGCAGCTCGTGCAGGCCCAGAGCTCCGCCTCGGTGATCCAGTTGTCGAGCAGGCGATTGTCGAGCACCGCCTGCGCACCCGGGGCAAGGCGCATCGCCTCCGCGCTCCCCTCGACGTCGAGCTCCCCGACCACGTACGGCGCCTTCTCGCGCAGCCGGTCGCGCGTGTCGGTGACGATCTTGCGCGGGCTGAGCACCTTGCCGGTGATGTTCGCCGGGCAGGCGGCGGTGCAGCGCCCGCACTCGGTGCAGGCATAGCCGTCGAGCAGGTTCTTCCAGGTGAGCTGCTCCACGTCGCTGGCGCCGAACGACTCCACCTCGGCCTCGAGGTCCATCGGCTTCATCGCGCCGACGGTCCCCGGCCCGCTGGTGTTGCTGAACCAGACGTTGATCAGCGAGTTGACGACGTGGAAGTGCTTGCCGTACGGGAGGAAGTTCAGGAAGCCGAGCACCAGCAGCGCGTGCGCCCACCACGAGACGTCGCGCAGCGTCTCGGCGGTGCCGAGCGACAGGGCGCCGAACGCACCACCGAGCGCCGTCGCGATCGGGCGGAACCAGCCGAAGTGCGTGGCGCGCACCCCCTCGCGTGCGACGTACTCGAAGGCGCCGGTGGTGAAGAGCGTCACCATCAGCGCCGCGATCACGCCGAGGATGATGACCGCCTCGGTGGAGTGGATCTCCTCGCCCTGCAGCCGCTTCGGCGGGGCGACGAGGCGGCGCCAGAGGAGCCAGCTCACCGCCGCGAGCACGATCACCGCGAACACTTCCTGGCTGAGCATGAACAGCTGCCAGAGCGGGCGCGGAAGGAGGTGCTCGTAGCCGAAGCCGGGCCACACGCCCTGCAGCAGGATCTCGGCCGTCCCCGCGGTGAGGACGAGGAAGCCCCAGAAGACCGCCGCGTGGCTCACGCCCGCGCCGCGCTCGCGCAGGATCTTCGACTGCGCGAAGCCGATCGTGAGCAGGTTCCACGTGCGCCGCCCGGGGGCGTCGAGGCGCTGCTCCGGCAAGCCGACGCGCAGCGTGCGCAGCGCGCGCTGGATCGAGTAGCTGAAGAAGCTGACCGCGACGACGAGGACGAGCAGGAAGGCGACGTTCTGGCCGGTCATGGCGATCCCTGTGGAGACGACGACGGGGCGGTCCCCGTCGTCCACCGGGCCCGCCCCGCCGTCGCGCGGAGCGAGCCGCGAACACTGCCGTCGTGTCGAGGCACCGTCACCGGACGACGCGACACGCCGCGCCGGCCGGTGACGCGCGCGGTCAGCGCTGCGCGCGCGCCGCCTTCACCATCTCGGTGAACTTCGGCACGATCTCGAACACGTCGCCCACGATCCCGTAGTCGGCGACCTTGAAGATCGGGGCGTCCTTGTCCTTGTTGATCGCGACGATCGTCTTGCTGTTGCGCATCCCCGCCACGTGCTGGATCGCGCCGCTGATGCCGACCGCCACGTAGAGATTGGGCGCGACCTGCCGGCCCGTCTGGCCGATCTGGTCGCTGTGCGGACGCCAGCCGTCGTCGGTGACGGCGCGCGTCGCCCCGACCGCCGCATTGCCGAACGCGTCGGCGAGCTCCTCGACGAGCTTGAAGTTCTCGGGCGCCTTGAGGCCGCGCCCACCGCTCACCACCACCGGCGCCTCGGCGAGATCGAGCTTGCCGCCGCCACCCGTCGTGAGCTTCGTCACCTTCACGCGCGACGCGGCCGGGTCGAGCGCCGGCGCAAGCGACTGCACCGTGCCGGCGCGCGCCTCGGTGCCGACCGCGAGCGCGCCCGGCCGCACGGTGATCACGGCCACCGGCCCGCTCGCGGCGAGCGTCGCGATCACCTTGCCGGTCGCCATCGGATGGCGGATGACGATCGCGTCGCCATCCATCGTCACCTCGGTGGCGTCCGCGGCCACGCCGACACCGAGCTTGGCGGCGACGCGCGGCGCGATGTCCTGCCCCATCGCCGTGCCGCCGACGACGATCGCCCGCGCGGCGGTCGCACCGGCGGCTGCGGCGACGGTCGCCGCGAGCACCTCGGCATCGAACTGCTCGAGCGCGGGATGCTCGCAGACGTGCACCACATCGGCGCCGGTCGCGCCGAGCTTCGACGCCTCGGCGGCGATGCCCGGCGCACCGACGAGCACCGCGTGCACCTGTCCGCCGCTCGCGTCGGCGATCGTGCGCGCCGCCGTCGTCGCCTCGAACGCCACCTTCTTCAGCGCGCCACCGCGCGCCTCGGCCACCACAAGCACGTTCGCCATGTCAGAGCACCTTCGCTTCGGTCTGGAGGAGCCGCACGAGTTCGGGCACCGCGTCCGCCCCCTCGCCGACGATGCGGCCGGCGGCGCGCTCCGCGGGGAGCTCCATCTTCGTGATCGTCACGCCGACGCCGCCGAGTGCCGCGGGCTTGCTGGCGAGCGGCTTCTTCTTGGCGGCCATGATTCCCTTGAGCGACGGATAGCGCGCCTGCACCACGAGCCCCTGGTCGATGGTGCACACCGCGGGGAGCGGGAAGGCGAGCTGCTCGACGCCGCCCTCGATCTGGCGCTCGCCGGTGGCGCTCGTCCCCTGCACGTCGAGCTTGCAGAGCGCGGTCGCGCACGGCAGGCCGAGGAGCTCGGCGACCATCGGCCCGGTGATGCCGGCGGCGCTGTCGACGGCCAGGCGGCCGAAGAGGATGAGGTCGTAGCCGCCGTCCTTCAGTTCGGCGGCGAGCGCCTGCGCGACGGCGAAGCCGCCGGCCGGCACGCTCTCGGCCTTGAGCTGTACCGCGGCATCGGCCCCCATCGCGAGCGCCTTGCGGAGCGTCTCCTGCACGCTGTCGGGGCCGAGCGAGATCACGGTGACGGTGCTCCCCGCGTGCTTCTCCGCCAGCTGGAGCGCCGCCTCGACCGCCCACTCGTCGAAGTCGCTCATGTCGAACTTGAGGCCCGTCTCGTCGATCGAGGCGCCATCGGCGCCGATCTTGAATCGCGCGCCCATGTCGGGCACGCGCTTGATGCACACGGCGATCTTCACCGCTGGTGTCTCCGCGGGGATGTGGCTGTGAAAAAGCGCGGAACTGCGCGACCGGAAGCTAGCGGGAATGCCGGTTACCGGGCACCACCGGGTGGTCGGGACGCGGCCGCCCCGCCGCGGTGCCGCCGCGGTGCCAGGCACCTCTGTCCCCCTGCGCGGTGGCGGCGCCCGTCAGCGCGCGTGGGCGCAGGGCTGCGGCGGGGACAGAGGTGCCCGGCACCATGACCGCGCGCGCCACCCGCTCCCGGACCGTGCGGGCGACGGTGACATTGACCCGCCCGCTCGTCCCTGCACGCTCCCGCGACCCTGCGCCGACATGTCCGACCGCCCCCTCGCCCTCGTCACCGGCGCCACCGCCGGCATCGGCGCGGAGTACTGCCGCCAGCTCGCCGCAGGCGGTCATGACCTGATCGGTGTGGCGCGCGACGGGGTGCGACTGCAGGCGATGGCCGAGGAGCTCCGCGCGCGGCACGGGATCACCTTCACGCCGCTGGTCGCCGACCTCTCCGCCGACGACGGCATCGCCGCCGTCGAGCGCGCGATCGCCGAACGCCCCGCGCTCTCGCTGCTCGTGAACAACGCCGGCTTCGGCACCACCGGCACGCTCGTCTCGAGCGACCCGGCGGCGCAGCGACGGATGCTCGTGCTGCACGTCGACGCGGTGCATCGCCTCACGCGCGCCGCACTCCCCGGCCTGCTGCACCGGCGCGCGGGCGGTGTCATCACCGTCGCGAGCGTGGCCAGCTTCCTCGCGGCGGGCGGCAACGTGAACTACTGCGCGACCAAGACCTGGCAGCGCGTCTACATGATGGGCCTCGCCGTCGAACTCAAGGGCACCGGCGTGCGCGCGCAGGCGCTCTGCCCGGGCTTCACGAGCACCGAGTTCCACGACCGCATGGGCTTCGACCAGCGCGGCCGCACCCCGGCCTGGATGTGGATGCCCGCCGCCGACGTGGTGCGCACCTCGCTCGACACGCTGGCCCGCGGCGGCCCGGTGGTGGTCATCCCCGGAGCGGTCTACAAGACGCTCGTCTTCCTCGCGCGCCATCTTCCGCTCTGGCTCGTGGAGCGGCTCTCGCGCACCTACCGTCGCGATCGAGGCTGATCCCTGTTCCGTGCGGTGAAAAGCTGGTCGAACAGCAGCGAAGAGCAGGGCAGATCAGGAAACGGCAGGGAACAACCTCGAGAACGGATGGATCATGCGGTGCGCATCACGGTGACTGAGCAGGTGAACATGGCATCGGCCGTGGCTCGGCACGCACCAACCCATCGTGGTCATCGCCGCGTCATCCCAGTGTGGCGTACTTGAACGCCGCGAGCCCGGTCACCGCCTGGCCGAGGATCAGCGAGTGCACGTCGTGCGTTCCCTCGTAGGTGTAGACCGACTCGAGGTTCGCCATGTGCCGCATGCTGTGGTACTCGGCCAGGATGCCGTTGCCGCCGAGCAGGCGGCGCGCCTCGCGGGCGATGTCGGTCGCGACACTCACGTTGTTGCGCTTGGCGAGGCTCACCTGCACCGGCGAGAAGGTCCCCAGGTCCTTCATGCGGCCGAGGTGCAGCGAGAGGAGCTGCCCCTTCACGATCTCGGTGAGCATGTCGGCCAGGCGCACCTGCTGGATCTGGAAGGCGCCGATCGGCTTGTCGAACATGATGCGCGTCTTTGCGTAGGCCGTCGCCTCCTCGAAGCACGCCATGGCGGCGCCGATCGCCCCCCACGAGATCCCGTAGCGCGCCTGCGTGAGGCAGGAGAGCGGCCCCTTGAGCCCCTGCACGTTCGGCAGGATGGCGTCGGCCGGCACGTGGACGTCGACCAGCACCAGCTCGGACGTGTCGCTCGCCTTGAGCGAGAGCTTCCCCTTCTGGTCCTTCGCCGTGAAGCCCGGCGCGTCGGTCGGGACGACGAAGCCGCGCACCGACTTGCCGCTGTCGTCACCATCCTCGGTCTTGGCCCAGATGATCGCGACCTGCGCCGTGGAGCCGTTCGTGATCCACATCTTCGCGCCGTTCAGCACCCACGAGCCGTCGGCCTGACGGCGCGCACGCGTGATCATGCCGCCCGGGTTCCGTTCGAGCTCCTGCATGATCAGCCCGTACGCGACCGAGCTCAGCCCCGCGCAGCCGTACTCCTCGGGGAGGTTGGCGCCGAAGACGCCCAGCTCGGCCATCTCCGGGATCAGCTCCTTCGGGAAGCGGCCGTTCACGTAGCAGTCGCCGATGATCGGCAGGATGCGATCGTCGACGAAACGGCGCACCGAGTCGCGGATCGCACGCTCCTCCTCGGTCAGGGCGGCGTCGATGCCGTAGAGATCGCCCTCGCGCGGGACGAGCTGCGGCGAGGGGAGGAAGCTGGTCTCGGGCGTCAGGTCGATGGCCATGGATGCCTCGGCGTCGTGGTCGGTCGGCGGCTGCGAGCTTGCAGGGACGCGCCGCGCTCCCCAAGGATACCCGGTCCGCTCCGGGCCGGGCAGCCGCATGGCCGCCCGCCGCGCGTTCAGACCCGCCGCGTCGCCGACGGGGTGATTCCCACCTCGCGGCACTTGCGACGGAACTCGACCCCGTGGTCGACCGGCCGCCCGGTCTCGTCCTGCCACTGGTGGACCATCTCGTGGAGGAGCGTGTGCGCCGCCTCGCCCCAGCCGTCGCGCCGGATGTGGCGTGCGCCGAGCACGATCTGCCCGGTGCGCCCCCCCATCGCGCTCCGCAGCGTGTAGTGGCCGAGCCGACGCGCGAGGCGCCGCGAGACGCGCACCGCGAGCGGCTGCAGCGTGCCGCCGAAGTGGCGGGCGTTGAGCTCCGCGTGCAGCGCCGTGAGCCGTGCCGCCAGCGGCGCGTCGGCCGGGTGCTGCACCGCCTCGCGCCGCGGCGGTCGCACGGTGATCGGGTGGCTGGTGATCACGCGCTGCGCCCGCGCCCGCGCCGCCCGGTCGCGCGCCTGCACGAAGGTGACGATCGCCGTGACCGTCGCGTCGTCGGCGTCGGTGAAGCCCTCGTGCACGCGGAGCACGCCGCGCGCGACGCTCACCATCACGGTGCGGTTGCGCGTGAGCACGAGCGCGTGCACGCGCGCCGTGAGGCCGAGCGCGCGGAGCCGCGCCATGAAGGCGGCGGTGCGCACGAGCCGCTCGCGCCGGGTGCGCGGCGGGGCCGTGGTGATGACATCCTCGGTGCCAGGCACCTCTGTCCCCGCGGACCCGGGGGGATCGCCATCGTCGGTGCCAGGCACGTCTGCCCCCGCGGTGCCGGGCACCTCTGGCCCCGCCGGGGGCCAGAGGTGCCTGGCACCGGAGGCACCGGCGTCGGTGCGGCCGGGGCGCTCCTCCCGCTCGCGCGCCCCCCCGCGCACGTCGTCCAGCAACGGATCGGGCGCCGTCGGACGCGCCGGCGCCGGCACGCGCAGCGGCGCCACCGCCTCCCGCAGCAGCTCCCAGAACGAGAGCTGCCCCGCATCGCGCGCGTGGAGCCGCGGCATCAGCGCGGGAAGACCTGCACGGGGCCGGGCGCGAAGTGCCGCGCCCCGGGCTCCCAGATCCAGGTCACGATGTGCAGCTCGTCGTCGGTGACGTCGATGGCGTTCACGCTGCTCGGCCGCCCACCGCGCGACCGGCTGCTCACCGTGCCGGCGGTGCTGATCACCGTCCCCTTGCGCGTGTGCTCCACGAAGTGGATCGCCTCCTGGTGATCGTGGCCGCAGAGCACCAGGTCCACACCCATCTCCGCGAACGCGCCCAGCACCTTGCTCGTGTGCTTGAGCCCGTGCCGCTGCGACAGCTCGCCGCGCACCGGGTTGTGGTGCATGACCACCACCCGCGCCGCGCCGTCGGGCGCCGCGTCGAGCCGCTCCGCGAGGCGCACGAGCTGCTTGCGCGTGACGTCGCCGATCACGCTCAGGTCGCGCATGTTCCAGGTGAGCGTGCGCCGCGTGATGCCGTGGCTCGTGTTGAGCCCCACCAGGCGCGCGCCGGCGATGTCGAGCACCGGCTCGACCTCGGGGTGCACGTAGGTGCGGTAGTCCTCGTAGAGCTGGCCCGTGTCGCCGAGCCCCATCGGCGCGCGCCACCACGCCACGTCGTGGTTGCCGGGGACGACGATCACCTCGCTCACCCGGCGCGCGTCGCGCAGGAAGACCTGCGCCCGCTGGAACTCGCCCGAACGCGCGCGCTGGCTCACATCGCCGCTCACCGCCACCACGTCGAAGCGCTCGGCCTGGATCAGCTGCTCGATCGCATCGATCTGCAGCGGCACCGCGGGGCGCCCGAAGTGCAGGTCGCTGACGTGCAGGATGCGCGGCATCGCCGCCGTCCTCCGCTCAGAGCTTGGCGATGATCGCGTCCGCGAACTCGCGCGTCGAGGCGCTGCCGCCAAGGTCGCGCGTGCGGAACTTCCCCTCGTCGATCACGGCGTGCAGCGCATGCCGGATGCGCTCCGCGCGCTGCGTGTCGCCGAGGTGGTCGAGCATGAGGCAGGCCGCGAGGATGAGCGCCCCCGGGTTGGCGACGCCCTTGCCGGCGATGTCGGGCGCCGTGCCGTGCACCGCCTCGAAGATCGCCGCGTTCGGCCCGATGTTCGCGCCCGGGGCGAGCCCGAGCCCGCCCACGAGCCCCGAGATCAGGTCCGAGAGGATGTCGCCGAACAGGTTCGTCGTCACCACCACGTCGAACTGCTCGGGCTTGAGCACGAGCTGCATCGCCATCGCGTCGACGATCCGGTCCTCGAACTGCACGCGCCCCGCGTAGTCGCGCGCGATCTCCCGCCCGACCTCGAGGAAGAGCCCCTGCGAGAACTTGAGGATGTTCGCCTTGTGGACGAGCGTCACCTTCCGGCGCCCGTGCGTCACCGCGTACTCGAACGCGTAGCGGATCGCGCGCTCCGAGCCGTAGCGCGTGATCAGCGCCACGCTCTCGGCCGCCGCCTTCGGGTCGTCGGCGATGCGGATGTAGTGCTCCGCGCCGTAGTACAGCCCCTCGAGGTTCTCGCGGATGAGGACGATGTCGACCTTCTCGAAGCGCCCGCCGTGCAGGATCACGTGCGCCGGGCGGACGTTCGCGTAGAGGTCGAACGAGCGGCGCAGCGCCACGTTCACGCTGCGGTAGCCCTCGCCCACGGGCGTCTCGAGCGGCCCCTTGAGCGCGACGCGGTTCTTCTTGATCGAGTCGAGCGTGGCGTCGGGGATCGGGTCGTTGAAGCGTGCCGCGGCGCTCGCGCCGGCGAGCTGGCGATCCCACGTGAGGTCGGCGCCGGCGGCGTCGAGCACGCGAACGGTGGCCTCGGTGATGTCGGGACCGATGCCGTCGCCGGGGATCAGGGTGACCGTCGTGGACATGGCTGGGCGAACCGGAAGTCGTGTCGGGAAGGGGCGACGCGCGTGGGCGCGGCGAAGATACGAAGCGGGGTCGGCATCGCGCGCGACGTCGCGTCGCGCCGCGCCGACTCCGGCATCAGGGCGCGACGATGAGGTCGGCGGCCGCGCCGGCGACGCTCGCCAGCGCCGCCGCCTCGGTCGCCGCGGCCTTGCCGGCGACCTCCGGCAGCGTCATGACCTGCCCGCCGCGTCCGTCGATGAGCGCCAGCCGCACGCGCGCCGTGCGCTGCCCGTCGGCCGCCGCGAAGACGCGCGCCTCGACCGGGATCAGCACCCAGCGCGCATCGGTGAGCGCGATCAGCGCGCGCAGCTGGCTGGCGAGCGGCTCGCGCACGTCCATGTCGTTCGGCCGCCGCTGCGGGCCGAGGCCGGTCACCGCCAGCGCGCGCGCATCGGTGCGGTTCACCACCTCGCGCTGCGCGACCTTGAGCATCGCGGGCGGGAGCACCCACTGCGTGCCCAGGCCGCGGCCGTCGAGCGTGCGCGTGAAGGCGCTGTCGAACGCCGCCCCCCGCGGGCGCATCGCCGCCGCCGACACCGCCTGCGCGCTCGAATCGCCGATCGCGAGCCGCTGCAGCGGGAAGACGGCCACCTTGCGCGACGCGTATGCCGCCAGTGGGCTCGGCGGCGGCGGCGGCGCGGGCGCGACCGCAGCGGCAGCCACCGGCTCGGCCGCCTTCGCCGGATCGACGTTCGGGGTCGGTGCGGGCGTGGGCGCCTTGCTGCCGCCACAGGCGGCGAACGGGGCGAAGGCGACGCAGAGCGCCGCGCGACGGACGAGGGAGGTCGAGCGCATGCGCCCAAGATAGCGCTTGCCGAGTCGCACCCGGGGCCGGTAGGCTCCCGCCGCGCCACGCGGCCGTGCGGCGCACGGGGCGACGCTGCCGGGTGCACGCAGCCCCGGCCGCCCTCTCCCGCACCGGTTCGCCATGGCCTCCGTCCGTTCGGTCGTCCTCTGGGGCCTCGTCGCCCTCGCCGGCGCCGGCGCCCTCGGCCGGCTCGCGCTCCTGCGCGGCGAGACGATCAGCGCCGCCTGGCTCCTCACCGCCGCCGTCGCCACCTGGCTCGTCGCGTATCGCGTCTACGCGCGCTTCATCGCCGCGAAGGTCTTCGCGCTGGATGCCACGCGTGCCACGCCGGCGGTGCGCCTCGCCGACGGGCACGACTTCGTCCCCACCAACAAGTGGGTCGTCTTCGGCCACCACTTCGCCGCCATCGCCGGCCCCGGCCCGCTCGTGGGGCCCACGCTCGCGGCGCAGTTCGGCTTCCTGCCCGGGGCGCTCTGGATCATCGTCGGCGTCGTCCTCGGCGGCGCGGTGCAGGACTTCGTCATCCTCTGCGCGAGCGTGCGGCGCGATGGACGCTCGCTCGGCCAGATGGCGCGCGACGAGATCGGCCCGGTGGCCGGCGTGACGGCGCTGGTCGCGGTGCTCGGCATCATGGTCGTGCTCATCAGCGTGCTCGCGCTGGTGGTCGTGAACGCGCTCAAGGACAGCCCGTGGGGCGTGGTCACGATCGCGCTCACGATCCCGATCGCGATGTTCATGGGGCTCTACCTGCGCTGGCTGCGCCCCGATCGCGTGCTCGAGGCGAGCGCCATCGGCCTCGTGCTCCTGGCCGGTGCGCTGTGGGCCGGGCAGTGGGTGAGCCTGCACCCCACGTGGGCGCCGATCTTCACGCTCTCGGGGCCGGTGCTCGCGCTGGCGATCATGGCCTACGGCTTCGCCGCCAGCGTGCTCCCGGTGTGGCTCCTGCTCGCGCCGCGCGACTACCTGAGCGCCTTCGTCAAGATCGGCGTCGTGATCGCGCTCGCCGTCGGCATCGTGGCCGTGCTCCCGCCGCTCGCGATGCCGAGCGTGACGCGCTTCGTCGACGGCACGGGGCCGGTGTTCAGCGGCAAGGTCTTCCCGTTCGTCTTCATCACCATCGCCTGCGGCGCGATCTCGGGCTTCCACTCGCTGATCGCCAGCGGCACCACGCCCAAGCTCCTCGCCAGCGAGGCCGATGCGCCGCTCGTGGGCTACGGCGCGATGCTCACCGAGGCGCTGGTGGCGATCATGGCGCTCGTCGCCGCCTGCGTCCTCTCGCCCGGCGTCTACTTCGCGATCAACGCTCCGGTCGCCGCCCTCGGGACCACCGCGCAGAGCGCGGCCGAGGCGATCCGCGGCTGGGGCTTCACGCTCGCACCGGGCGAGATCGAGGCGCTCGCGCGCAGCGTGGGCGAGACATCGCTGCTCAGCCGCACCGGTGGCGCACCCTCGCTCGCGGTCGGGATGGCGCACCTCTTCGATCGCGCGCTCGGCGGCGGCGCGATGGCGCTCTGGTACCACTTCGCCATCATGTTCGAGGCGCTCTTCATCCTCACCACGCTCGATGCCGGCACGCGCGTGGGACGCTTCATGCTGCAGGACCTCGGCGGGCAGCTCTGGCCGCGCGTGCGCGACGTGACGTGGGCACCGGCGATCTGGGGGGCGAGCGCGCTCTTCGTCGCCATGTGGGGGTGGTTCCTCTACCAGGGAGTGACCGATCCGCTGGGCGGGATCAACTCGCTCTGGCCGCTCTTCGGCATGGCCAACCAGCTCCTCGCCGCGGTCGCGCTCTGCGTCGGCACCACGGTCATCGTGCGGATGGGACGCGCGCGCTACGCGTGGGTGACGCTCGTGCCGCTGGCCTGGCTGCTGGTCGTCGTCTTCACCGCCGGGTGGCAGAAGCTCTTCAGCCCCGACCCGCGCATCGGCTTCCTCGCGCATGCCGCGCGCATGGACGAACTCCTCGCCGCCGGAACGCTCCCCGCCGGCGTGAAGACGCTGGCCGCACTGCCGCGCATGGCCTTCAACGACCGCCTCGACGCGGCGGTGGCCGCCTTCTTCCTGCTCTCGGTGATCGTGATCGTCACCGACTCGCTGCGCACCTGGTGGGGGGTGGTGCGCGGTGGTCGCCCGCTCGCCTCCACCGAGGTGCCGGCGCAGCCGGTGACCGCCTATGTGGCGGGCGACTGAGATGCGCGCCCGTCTCCTCGCCCTCGCGCGGCTCGTGCGCACGATCATCGGCGTCCCCGACTACGAGCGCTACCTGCGTCACATGCGCGCGCGGCACCCCGGCTGCCGCATCATGACGCGCGCCGAATTCGCGGCCGCGCGACTCGAGGCGCGCTACTCGCGCCCCGGGTCGCGCTGCTGCTGACGCGCACCACCGGGCGCTCGGTGCCCTACTTCCTCGCCGCCGGCGCGACCGTCACGTAGCGTGCGAGGCGCTGCACTTCGGTGGGCTTCACGTACTTGCCGATCTCGCGCGAGAAGCGCGCCATGTCGGCGTACGGACGGTACTCCTTGAACTCGCGCAGCATCCGCTGGCCGAGGCCGGGGATCGTGAGGAAGTCCGCGTCGGTCGCGCTGTTGAGCTCCATCGGGACGAAGACGTAGCCCTCGAGGCGCGCGAGCTCGTCTGCCTTCACGTACTTGCCGATCTCGCGACGGAAGTGCGCGAGGTTCCGATACGGGCGGTACTCCTCGAACTCGTGCAGCATCTTCGCGCCGAC
>JALOPO010000086.1 GCA_025453855.1 Gemmatimonadaceae bacterium | reverse complement strand
GCGGCTCGTGGGCGATCGGGGCGATGTGGTGGGGCTCGACCACTTCGGCGCGTCGGCGCCGTACCAGCGGCTGTACGAGGAGTTCGGGCTGACGGCGGCCAGGGTAGCAATGCGGGCGCGGGAGCTGGTGGGGCGCTGAACGCTCCCCCGACGCCGGCCACGGCTCGGCTCGGCTCGCGAGCGCCCCGCCCGTCACCGCGACGGTGCGGGGCGTTCGTCGTCGACGAGGCGCGCGATCACGACCGGCCGCGGTCAGGACCTGTCCTTGTGGACAGGGTCGCACCATACTGGTGGCACAGTCGCCGGACGACGTCGCCCGGCGACCGGCCGCGACACGTCGTGGCCGTCGGCGAATGCACCATGACGACCGCACGCCCCGATGCCCACCACCATCCTCGCCCCCGACGGTACGCTCGCCTATTCCGGTGAGGCGCCCGTCTCCGACGCAGTCCGCGACGCGCTCTCGCTCCTCGACACCGACGCCGACGAACCGAACATCCGCACGCACACCGGGAGCATCGGCGTCGGGGCCGAGTACGGCGTCGAGCAACCGGTCCCGCCCGGATACGGTTCGCCAAGCTGCGTCGACGGCTCCGGGGGCTCCGCGCCGGGATACGGTGTATCGGTGCCCGTCTCGGGCTATGGCAGCAGCACTCCCGTGCCGGGCTACGGGGTCTCGTCGCCGACGCCCGGCTACGGGCAGGCGATGCCCGTCGGTGGGGCGCCACCAGTGCCCGGGCCATCGGGACGCGGAGCTCCCTCGGTGGTGCCGCCGGTCAATCGCATCACGCACGACGCACGACTGCCCACGGTGCAGATCCAGCCGCATTCCGCCATGGGCGACGCGGGGAACCGCGACCTCAAGCGGCCGACCGGCGACACGTTGCGGACCAAGTTCGAGGTGGAGGTCGGTGCCAAGCTCCTGCGTCGCGGCATCCATCTCGATACCGCGACGGTGCGGCGCGACTGGGACGCCAAGCGCGCAAACCCGCCGGCGAATTCCGGAACCGGGCAGTGGATCCCCGGCGCCGCCGTCATGGGAACCAGGCTCGGCTCGGGGCAGGTGATCCAGCGCCAGGCGCGCTGGGACGATTCGCTGATCTGGGTCTGCGTGCAGTGGGCGCGCGAGGTCGTCTTCTTCTCGCACATCGGCAAGCTGGGGCGTTTCCACCACAGTTCGTTCAACGGCGGCATGGACGTCGTCTGCGCGGGCGAGTGGATCGTCTCGGACGGGAATCTCCAGCTCTTCTCGGCCAACAGCGGGCACTATCGCCCCACGATCACGGCGCTCCAGCAGGCCGCCTTCCTGCTCCAGCCCGCATTCCGTCCCGACACCGCGGTCTTCGTCTTCGACACGCAGGTCGACGACTTCGTCGACCTCCCGGCGCGCGCCTTCATCGCGAACGGCTCGCACGGCGGCCGCTACCGCTCGCATCCGCAATCGCCGTGAGCGCCGCGTGATCGTCCCGCGACGCCCGCACGCCGCGGGCGCCGCGGGGCTCTGGCGCATCATCACGGTCGCGTCCAGAATTGATGGCAGGGCGTCGGAGTTGCCGCGATGCTGACATGCTGATGGCACCATCGGCGACCCTGCATCGCCGCGCGTGGACTCTCTGCAGCTGGGCACCTCGGCCCTCGCCGCCATCTCGGCCGCGATGGCGTTCGCGCTCGCGTGGCTCGCCTGGCACTTCGCGGCGCGTCGCCACGTCGACGCGCTCCGTGACGTCGCCATCGCCTGGATCGCGCTCGGCGTCGCCGCCCTCGCGCGCCCGCTCGAGCGCGTCGACGCCACCGGAGTCACCGGCGCGCTCCTCGACGTCGCGAGCACGCTCCCCGCCTTCGTCCACGTCGGCTTCCTGGTGCTCGGCGCCACCGCGCTCCTCGAGGAACACGCCGTCGACGCGCGCCGACGCCGCGACGTCTGGCTCGGCGCCGCGGTCGCGACGGCACTCACCGTCGCCCTCTCGCTCCTCGCCGTGCGCACGCCGGCGGTGCAGCTCATGGTCCGCGTCGGCGTGCGCGCGGCGGCCACCGCGCTCGCCTGCATCGCCGTCGCGCGCGTGATCGCGCGCACGCCGCGCACGGGGCGCGACGCGCCCTCGTTCGGCGCCGGCATCGCGCGCGGCGCGCTCCTCGTCGCCAGCACCGCCGCCGCCTGGCAGGCCGGCACCGCGATGCTCGCCGCGCGCGGCCTACCCTCCCTCGCGCTCTGGTCGATGGTCGTCTTCGTCGAGTTCGTGGCACAGTGCGCCGTGGCGGTGGGGCTCGTGGTCTGGATCCTCGACCGCGAGGTGTCGCGCGTGACCGCGATGCACCAGTCGGCCGAGCATCGTGCGGCGAGCGATGCGCTCACCGGGCTCCCCAATCGGAGCCGGCTCCTCGATCGCCTCGCCCTCGCCATCGCCGGCGCACGCCGCGACAACGAGTCCGTCGCCGTCTGCTACGTCGACCTCGACGACTTCAAGCAGGTCAACGATCGGCACGGGCACGCCGCCGGCGACCGTGTGCTGCGCACCGTCGCCGCGCGTCTCGTGGGGGCGGTGCGTGCGCCCGACACCGTGGGGCGCATGGGCGGCGACGAGTTCGTCGTCGTCATGCCGCGCCTGCGATCGCGCGACGACATCGCGATCGTCGTGTCCCGCCTGCGCGCCGCACTGCGCGGCGACGTGACCCTCGACGACGGCACCGTCATCGCCATCGACGGCAGCGTCGGCTGCGCGCTCTTCCCCGATGCCGCCATCGACGCCGACGCGCTCCTCGCCGCCGCCGACGAGTCGCTCTATCGCGACAAGACGCGCCGCCAGGGCGAGCGCTGGCCGCTCGCCGCCGTCCGGAGCGCGTAGCGGCATCTCGTCGAGAGCGGCCGTGTTGGACGGCAGGCCGCGATGATGCGAGGGAGCGCGAGGGGTCGCGATGAGGGGACGAATGTGGGCTCCGCGAGCGGGCGTCCATCGGTGCGCGGAGCCCACATCAGCAGTCCACCTTCGCGGTCCGTCGCGCCCCATCGCATCATCGCGGCCCGCCGTTCCCAGAACTGGCCACGGAACCGCGCACGGCTCGTGCACCGTTCGCCCCGCGTGCCCGGACCGAATCTCGTCTTCGTAGCGCCGTGGGAGTGCTCGCGGCTCGTCGCCCAGCTGCCGCGTGCGCCGCAGGATGGCCTGGTCGCGGTCTTCATCGAATCGGTGGACAAGGGCGCGTCGCTCCCGTGGCACCGGCACAAGCTCGTGCTCGTGCTCAGCGCCATGGCGCACTTCGCCGAGCAGCTGCGCGAGGCCGGCTACGCGGTGCACCAGCGACTCGCCGAGTCGTACGACGACGGCCTCGTCGCCGCGGCGCAGGAGCTCGGCGCGAGCCGCGTGATCGCCACCGAGGGGCGCGAGCAGGACATGGTCGATGCGCTCGAGCGTGCGCGGCCGCGACTCGCGGCGCTCGGCGTCCCGCTCGAGCTGCGCGAGGATCGCGGCTTCCTCTGCGCGCGCGCCGACTTCGAGGACTGGGCGCGCGGCCGCAAGGAGCTTCGCATGGAGCTCTTCTACCGCACCATGCGGCGGCGCCTGGGCGTCCTCATGGAACCCGACGGCGAGCCGACCGGCGGCGCCTGGAACTTCGACGCCGAGAACCGCAAGCGATGGCCCGGCGACAAGCCGGTCCCCGAGCCCTTCCGCGTCGAACCCGATGCGATGACGCGCGCGATCATGGCGCGCGTCGCGCGCTGGCGCGATCGCTGGGGCACCGTTGACGGCTTTCGCCTCCCCGTCACGCGCGCCGACGCGCTCGCGATCCTCGATCGCTTCATCACCGAGCGGCTCCCCGACTTCGGGCCGTACGAGGATGCGATGGTCGACGGCGAGCCGGACCTCGCGCACTCGACGCTCTCGGCGGCACTCAACATCGGGCTGCTGCATCCGCGCGAGCTCGTGGAGCGTGCCGAGCGCGCGTACCGCGAGCGGCAGGTCACGCTGCCGAGCGCCGAGGGCTTCATCCGGCAGGTGATGGGATGGCGCGAGTACGTGCGCGGCATGTACTGGCACGGCATGCCCGCGTTCCGCGAGGCGAACGCGCTCGAGTGCACGCGCCCGCTCCCCATGTGGTACTGGGCGCCCGACGGCGAGGCGTACGGCGAGGGCCCCACCGCGCCGTGCGGGATGCGCTGCCTCGCCGACAGCGTGCGGCAGGTGCGCGACACCGGGCGCGTGCACCACATCGCGCGCCTCATGGTGCAGAGCAACTTCGCCACGCTCCTCGGCGTGGTGCCGGCGGCGCTCAACCGCTGGTTCTGGGCCGGCTTCGTCGATGGCTACGAGTGGGTGACGCTCCCCAACGTGAACGGGATGAGCACGTGGGGCGACGGCGGGCGGATGACGAGCAAGCCGTACGTCTCGACGGGGGCGTACATCGATCGGATGTCGGACTACTGCGGCAAGTGCCGCTACGACGTGAAGCGCCGCACCGGCGAGAGCGCGTGCCCGTTCAACGTGCTCTACTGGGACTTCCTCGCGCAGCACCGCGAGCGCTTCGCGCGGCATCCCCGGATGGCGATGATGATCCGCAACCTCGATCGCATCCCCGCCGCCGAGCTGCGCACGATCCGCAAGCAGGCGACGGCCTTCCGCGCCTCGCTCGTCTACGACGGCAGCGCGCCGATCGTCGCGCCCGCGCCGAATGCCGGCGTGCGGGCGCTCCCCGTCATCACCGATCCCGGGCCACCGCGCCGGCCGCGCACCACGCGCACGCCCGCGACGCGCGTGGACGGTGGCGCTGCCGGCGGCGACGCCGTGCCCGCGAAGACGCGCACGGCCGGCCGCGTTGGGACACGCACGGTCACGGGCACTGCCGGCCGCGATGGGACGCGACGGACCGCGAAGCCGCGCGAGGACGAACGCTGACGATGGTCCCGGTGCATGCGGACGCCCCCGCATGCACCGGGACCATCCATCGGAGCAGTTGCATCGCGTTCCCCCGCGTCCCCTCGCGTGCATCGCGACCCGCAGTTCGAACCTCTCCCCTGCCACCCGCGCGAACGACGCGCTCAGTCGGTCGGCGCCGCCAGCACGGGGGCGGGGGCCTCGAGTCGCGCATCGGACGGCACGCCGAGGTCGGCGAGGGTGCGCGCCTGCGGGAGGACGCGGCGGTCGTAGCTGCGCAGCGCGCGATTGTACGCGCCGCCCGCGCGCTCGAGCGAGGTGCCGATTTCGGCGAAGTGCCCGGCCAGCACACCCACGCGCGTGGCGAGCTCGGTGGCCGCCTCGCGGATTGCCTCGGCGTTGCGCGCCAGCCGTTCCTGCTGCCAACCGTAGGCGGCGCTCTTGAGCAGCGCGATGAGCGTCACCGGGCTCGCGAGGAGCACATGCGCGGCCAGCGCATCGTCGAGCAGCGAGAGGTCGTGCGCGAGCGCGGCCTGCAGGAACGCCTCGCCCGGGAGGAAGCAGACGACGAAGTCGGGCGCGTTGGCGAGCGCGTTCCAGTACGCCTTGCCGGCCAGGATGCGCACGTGCATGCGCACCTGCTGCGCATGCTCGCGCAGCGCCCGGTCGCGTGCGCCGTCATCGCCGGCCTCGATCGCCTGCAGGTAGGCACGCAGCGGCGCCTTGGCGTCGACCACGATGCACTTGTCGCCGGGAAGCCGCACCACCAGGTCGGGACGCTGCAGGGCGTCGCGTGCCGGCGTGTCGTGCGCATCGGTGTGTCGCGCATCGCGCACCGTCACCTGCTCCTCGAAGTCGCAGTGCGCCTGCATCCCGGCCAGCTCCACCACGCGCCGCAGCTGCAGCTCCCCCCACGTGCCGCGCGCCTGGGGATCGCGGAGTGCGGTGGCGAGGCGCCGCGTCTCGTCGCCGAGCAGGCGATGCGCGCTCCCGAGCTGCGCGAGCTGCTCGCGCAGGCGCCCGTCGGCCTCGGTGCGTCGCGCCTCGAGGTCGTGCACGAGGCGATCGAGCGAGCCGAGCGCCTCGCGCACCGGGACGACCGTGGCCGCGAGCTGGTCGCGCTCCGCCCCGAGCACCTCGCGCGCGCGGCCGAGCAGGAGGTCGGTGCTCCGCTGGAGCGCGTCACCGTGGGCGGCGGCGAGCGTCGCCATCGCCTGCGCGGTGCGCGCCTCGCTCCGCGCCTCGAGCGTGCGCAGCATGAACCACATCGCCACCGCCGCGACCGTCGCGACGATGGCGATGATGCCTGCGAACAGGGTGAGGCCGTCGGGCATCACCGCGCGGGTGCGTGACGGTCGCTCACCGCCCCGTGGCGTACGGCAGGAGCGTGAGGATCGCCGGCGTGAGCGCGTAGATGCGCTTGGCCATCACCAGCCCCACGCCCGCGCGCACGTAGTAGCCGCGCTGCCCCACGTCGGGGGCGTTGTTCACGTCCCAGCGGCCGCTGCTCCAGTTCGTGCCGCCGAGCGGCGCCACGTAGCCACCACGCGCGTCGAGCGTCACCATCACGTTCCAGAAGCTCGGACGCCAGACCTTCACCAGCCCCGCGCCCACCATCCCCTGCATGTTCCAGCCGGCGATGTCGGTGTTGCGCTCGGGATCGACGATCACGTCGGGAAAGTTCACGTCGCCGCGCTGCCGGAAGGTGACGTTCAGGCGACTCGCCCCGAGTCCGACGGACGGATAGAGCAGGAAGCTGCGCGACTTGACGACCGCCAGCCCGACGTCGAGGGAGGCGGAGCCGCCCCCCGACTCCGTGTCGAAGAACGTGGCACCGGTGCGGCGCTGCACGTACGACTGCCCGGTGACGCCGAGGATCACGCGATCGAAGCGCACCCAGGTCTCGATGCCGGCCACGGGGATCGTCGCGTCGACGCCCGGGCGCCCGCGCGTGGCGAGGGCGCGATTGAGGTCGGCCACGTCGTAGCGCACCGCGCCGAACTGGATGCCGATGGCGGCCTTCGGTGCCTCGGTGCTGGCGGTGTCGCCGGTGACCTGCGCGGTGACGAGGGTGGCGGTCCCGGCGACGAGGGCGAGCACGCGTCGCAGCGTCCGGAGCGGAGTCGGCATGAGTCGGGGAGTGGGAGTCGGGGGCCGCGCGTCGGTGCGCGTCGTCGCGCGACCGTCAGGCGGGGAGTGGCACCGGCGCTGCCTGCTGCAGCCGTCGATGGTCG
This sequence comes from Gemmatimonadaceae bacterium, assembly GCA_025453855.1. Classification (GTDB taxonomy): domain Bacteria; phylum Gemmatimonadota; class Gemmatimonadetes; order Gemmatimonadales; family Gemmatimonadaceae; genus JALOPO01. The sequence continues at coordinate 1,341 of JALOPO010000086.1, read as the reverse complement.
AGCGTCACGAGCACCGCGTCGAGCGTGATCACCACCGCGTTCACCGCGCACCACGGGCAGAAGCCGCGCAGGATCACGAACTCGGCGTACTTGAGGTAGGCCGTGAAGGCGACGCCCCAGTAGACGAGCGCCATGAGCACGACCGTGGGCCAGCGTCGGTCCTCGTGCGCGGGAAGCGTGCCGATGGTCGCCACCGTCACGATCGCGAGGTAGAGGAGCGACCCCCAGATCGCGACGTCGACGCCGAGGAACCAGCCGTAGCGGCTCCCCTGCACGTACTCGCACCCCCCGCTCCCGGAGGCGCCGCAGGCGAGCGACCCCGTGAAGCCGGCCTTCCAGAGGGCGAGGTAGACGGCGACGAGCCCGGAGACGAGGCTCAGCAGGGCGATCCAGCGACGGAGCGACATGCCCCCGAAACTAGCGCGGCGGGCGACGTCGTCCGCACCCCGTCGGTGCCGCCCCGTCGGCGCCTGGCACCGGCATCGCACCGGCATCGGCGAGCCTCGTGACCTTCGGCCCGCTTGAATCCCCGCGCCGGTCCGGCGGTATTCATGCAGTGGCCCCGGTCGATCCACCGGGGCCGGTCATCCGATCCGGAGTTCCGAGCGCCATGCGCACGTCCAATCCCGTCCTCACCCGCCTCACCGAGACCGCGCGCAACGCCGGCCTCGTGCGTGACGCGGGCGGCACCATGACCCGTGCCGGCACCGCCGGCAAGGCGGCGATCCTGCTCGCCCTCGTCGTCTTCGCGGCGTCGTTCACCTGGCGCGAGGTCGCGCGCGGCAACACGGCGATCCTCATGCCGGCGCTGCTCGTCGGCGGGCTGGGCGGCTTCATCGTGGCCATGATCGCCACCTTCAAGCCGAACACCGCCCCGGTCACCGCCCCCATCTACGCCGTCCTCGAGGGGCTCCTCCTCGGCGGCATCAGCGCCATGTACAACGCCCGCTACGCCGGCCTCCCGGCGCAGGCGGTCGGGCTCACCTTCGCCACGGCCGCCGGCGTCTTCGTGCTCTACCGGCTGAACGTGCTCCGCGCCACCGAGGGCTTCCGTCGCATCGTCGTCGGCGCCACGCTCGGCATCGCGCTCTTCTACCTCGTGTCGATGCTCTTCTCGCTCTTCGGCGGCTCGATCGGCTACTTCGGCAGCACCTCGCCGCTCGCCATCGGGATCAACGTCGTGGTGGCGGCGGTGGCGGCGCTCAACCTCGTCCTCGACTTCGACCTCATCGACGAGGGGACGCGCATGGGTGCCCCCAAGCGCCTCGAGTGGTTTGCGGCGTTCGGGCTGCTGGTCACGCTCGTCTGGCTCTACCTCGAGCTGCTCCGCCTCCTCGCCCG
>JALOPO010000085.1 GCA_025453855.1 Gemmatimonadaceae bacterium | reverse complement strand
CGCCAGGTCGCGGGCCCGGTGCGACGCCGACTCGGTGAACTCCTTCGCCCGGCTCGTCGCCGTGTCGGCGATGCTGCGCACGCGATCGGCCGCCTGCGAGGCGCGCTCACGCACGTCGTCGGTCATCCCGCGCGACGACGAGCTCCCGGCATACTGGTCGCGCGCCGACATCCCGTGGCCCATATCGTCGAGGTCGTCGCCCTGCTGCGCGGCGCCGTAGTACTCGCCCGTGCGCGCGCCGACGCTTCCCGCGGGCAGCGCCGCGAAGCCCGGGCGCTGCGCGGCCCGCGGCGCGTCGAACGCCGTGTAGTCGTCGCCCGAGTAGTCGTAGCGGTCGTCACGATCCTGCGCGCGTGACGACTTGCCGAGGATCAGCCATCCGAGGCCGATCGCGATCATGGCGCCGGGTTCTCGCGGATGCGCTCCATGAGCGACACCTGTCCCGCCTCCACGCGCTTTGCCGCCTTTCGCGTCATCGTCTCCACCCGGCCGATCGTGGCCTGCTTCAGGTTCTGCTTCGCTTCCTCGATGTTCTGCTTGACCTCGTCCTTGACCTGCTCCTTGAGCACGGTCGGGTGTGGTGGGGCGTGCGTGCGGGGGCGCGGTCAGGCGCGCGTGTCCGGATCGTCGAGCCCCGACGGGCGCGAGGCATCGAGATCGGCGATCGTGTCCGACGTGTGCATCGTCCCGGTACCCGCGCCGTCCGGGCCACCGCTCACCGCCGGCGAGCCGCCGGTCATGCCAGCTCCCGCGTCGTACGAGGTCTGCCCGGTCGCATTCGCATCGGGATCGGGGAAGTCCGCGCCGGCATCGAAGGTCGCGCCAGTCGAGGCGAAGGCCGCGCCGGCACCCATGCCGCCCGCGCGCTCGTCGAAGGTGGCGATGCCGACCTCGTGCTCGTGCGTGTCGTGCAGCGCGTGCGCACCGTTGCCGACCTGCGCGCGACGCGAGCTCTTGAGGAAGCGCGCCCCGAGGAGCCCGACCACGAAGGCGCCACCGAGGAAGAGCGCCGGCTGGCGGCGCGCATACGACTCGGCGCGGCGCACCAGTTCGTCCGTCTCGGTGTTGCGCAGGTAGTTGGCGAGCGACTCCATGCGGTCGGCGGCGACGGCGATGTAGCGCCCGATCTCGGGGTGCTCCTGCTCGCGCAGCTGGTCGGTGGAGCCGCGCAGCGTCTGCGCGACCGTCTCGATCGTCTCGGCCGCACGCGTGCGCCCGCTGTCGACGGTCGACCTGGCGCGCGTCTTCGCCGTCTCCTGCGCCTTCTGGGCGAGCTCGCGCGCCTTGGCCGCCGCGGCGTTGGTGGCGGTTTCCCCCTCGCCGTGGTGCGTCGCGCCCTGCAGCGCCGCCGCAGCCGCCGACGTGGGCCCGCTCGCCTCAGCCGTGCTCGTCCCGTCGTTCGTGATCGGATCGGTCGTCCCCATGGGGCTCGTCATCGCATCGCTCTCCTTCGTCGGCCGTGGCCGGTCGTCGTGTTCCACCGCGGCGCGGGTGCGCACGGCGGGCTGTGTCAGCGTGTCAGCTCGTGCTTCACGTCGGCGAGCTCGCGCCTTGCCCATGCTGCATTCTCCTGGAGCGTGGCGATCGTCTGCTGCGGCTTGAGGCCACGCCGCTTGATGTCCTGGACCGCGTTCCTGGCGAGGAGCGCGCCGACGCCGAGCAGCACGACGCCCACGAGGAGTGCCCCGAGCCAGTAGTTGTTCAGCAGGTCGCCGGCGAGGATCACGAGGAACGCCGTGGTGGCGAGGGCGCCCATCAGGCCGAGCCCCACCCCCACGCTCACCTTGGCCGCATCCTTCGCCACCGTGGTCGACATGCGGGTCACTTCGGCCCGCGCGAGGCGGATCTCGGCGCGCACCATCTCGCTGGTGTCCGTGCCAAGGCGCGAGAAGAGTTCGCCGAGCGACGGTTCGGTCGTCCCCACGCGGCTCGTGTTCGCCACCTCCACGGTGACGTCGCGCGCCGACGTGCCGCGCAGCGGCGTCACGTCATCACGTGCGATCGACATCGGACGTTCGCGTTCCATGGTCATCGCCTCTCCGCTGCCGCGCAGCGTGCGGGCGCCGGTGTGCGCACGCGTGCCGCTGCCTGCCGCTCGATGCGGCACGCGGCTGAGGGGGCAAGAGGCGTTCCCGCCCCGGACGGCGTGGCGGTTGGGGGCGCGGGTAACTTTGTCCCCGATGACCCTGCTCCCGACCGACCCGATGGCCACGGCCGACACCGGCGATGCGACGGGCGACGATGTCGCCGCCCGCGTCGCGCGCGAGGCCGCCCGCCGCCGCACCTTCGCGATCATCTCGCACCCCGATGCCGGCAAGACGACGCTCACCGAGAAGCTCCTGCTCTACGGTGGCGCGATCCATCTCGCCGGCTCGGTGAAGGCGCGGCGCGCCGCCCGCCACGCCACCAGCGACTGGATGAAGCTCGAGCAGGAGCGCGGCATCTCGGTCACCTCGAGCGTGCTGCAGTTCGACTACGCGGGGTGCAAGGTCAACCTCCTCGACACGCCCGGCCACGCCGACTTCAGCGAGGACACCTACCGCACGCTCATCGCCGCCGACAGCGCCGTCATGCTCCTCGACAACCGCAAGGGCGTCGAGGAGCGCACGCGGCAGCTCTTCGAGGTCTGCCACAAGCGGCGCACGCCGATCTTCACCTTCGTCAACAAGTGCGACCGCGCCGGCGAGGATCCGCTCAAGCTCCTCGACGACGTGGAGAAGGACCTCGGCATCACCTGCGCGCCGGTCACCTGGCCGATCTTCGACGAGGACCGCTTCGTCGGCGTCTACGACCGCCTCACCGAGCACGTGCTGCTCTTCGAGCGCGGCGAGTCGCGCGGCGCGCAGCAGCTGGCGACGATCGAGGGCGGCCTCGACGCACCGGAGATCCTCGAGCACTGCTCGCCCGGGGCGCTCGACAAGCTCCGCGAGGACCTCGAGCTCATCGAGATCGGCCTCGGTGCCTTCGACCGCGGGAAGTTCCTCGCCGGCGACCTGTCGCCCACCTTCTTCGGCTCCGCGCTCACCAACTTCGGCGTCGAGCCCTTCCTGCGCGAGTTCGTGCAGCTCGCGCCGCCGCCGGGCGCACGCGAGGCGAGCACCGGCCCGATCGAGCCGACGTCACCCGGCTTCGCCGGCTTCACGTTCAAGATCCAGGCGAACATGGATCCGCGGCACCGCGATCGCATGGTCTTCGTGCGCGTGGTGAGCGGGCGCTTCACCGCCGGCATGGACGTCACGCTCGCCCGCACCGGCAAGCCGATCCGCCTCGCCGCCCCGCAGAGCGTCATGGCGCGCGAGCGCACCGTGGTCGACGAGGCGTTCCCCGGCGACGTGGTCGGCATCGTCGACAAGGGGCAGCTCCGCATCGGCGACACGCTCGTCGAGGGGTCCGGCAAGGCGCCGCCGCAGTTCCGCGACATCCCGCGCTTCGCCCCCGAACACTTCGCGCGCGTCATCGGCACCGACCCCATGCGCCGCAAGCAGCTCGACACCGGCCTCGCGCAGCTCACCGAGGAAGGGGCGACGCAGGTCTTCTTCAGCGATCCGGACGTGAAGCTCGGCTCCGGCCCGGCACCGATCGTCGGCGCCGTCGGCCAGCTCCAGTTCGACGTGATGCTCTTCCGCCTCGAGAGCGAGTACGGCGCCCCGGCACGCCTCGAGGCGATCAGGCACGGCAACCCGCGCTGGATCACCGGCGACCGCAAGGCGATCGACAAGTTCTGCGAACGCAGCGGCCGCTCGCGCCTCTACGACGCCAAGGGGAACACCGTCGTCCTCTTCGAGGACCGCTGGGCGCTGCGTACGGCCATCGAGCAGGTCGCCCGTGATGGCAACGCCGTCACGCTGCACGACGAGGCACCGTAACGGAGCAGCGCCCGCAGTCCCCGTCCTCCGGTCGTCTCCGATCCTCCGCTTTCCTGGCAGTTCGGCGAACTACGCGGAAAGCGGAGGAACCGGGACGACCGAAGGACGGGGACGCTGGATGCGAGGTTCAGGTGACCGTGCGCATGCGGCTCACCAGCCGGTGTAGCCGAGCAGCTCCTTGAGTGCGGTCAACGAGCGGTTGCCGTAGACGCGACCGAGCTCGCGGCGGTCGTGGTAGTGCACGATGGCGGGGAGCCCCGTGAGCTGGCGGCCGCGGGCGACGGGATCGTCGGTGATGGCTCGCCACGGATTCCAGTGCACCGTCATGAAGGTGACACGATCCGGCTTCGTGTCGCGGATCAGCTGCTGGAACGTGTCGTTCATCGGCAGGCAGTGCGTGCACTCGCCGTCGTCCGACGAGAAGAGGACGACCACGTGCCCGCTGCTCTCGGCCAGTGCACTGTCGAGCGACGCAGGCTCGACTGGGTGGTAGCCGTTCATCGGGAAGCCTGGCGCCCGCACGGCTGCATCGGTCGCCACCGGTCGGGCCCGCGCAGTGGGTGTCCCAGTGCGTGCCGCCACGCGCCGCGTCGTCGTCGCCACGCGCCGTGTCCCACCCGTGTCGACGCGCACGAGCACCTGGTTGCCGATCACCCACGGCATCCCGTCCGGCCCGCGGAAGAGCGGCCCGTTCAGCGTGCGTTCGCACGACGCCTGCGTCACCGACCCATCGGCGCGCAGGCGACCGACCGTGTTCTGCGTCGTGAACCAGGCGCCGCCGTCACCGGCGGCGAGCACCCCCTGCGGGCGCACGTCGAGCGCGAACTCGCGGATCGCCGCCGCTGCGAGCGGGATCACGCCCAGTCGGCTGCTCCCGAACATCGCGATCCACACCGCCCCATCGTCGGCCGCGTGCATCCCGTCCACCTGCGCGCGCGGTGTCGGGAAGACGTAGCGGCGCACGTCGGGCACGTCACCGGGCACGATGCGGAAGAGCGCGTCGTCCTGGTTGGAGCTGATCCAGAGCGCGCCGTCGGGGGCGACCGCGAGCGCGTTCATCGACTTCGGCCACGGCGTGACCGGGAGCACCTCGCCGCGTGGCGGCCGACCGGGAACGCGCCGACCGAGCCCCGCCGGTGGCTCGAGCAGCCGCACCGTGCCATCGAGCGCCACGTGCCCGATGCGGTCGCGCGTCACGTCGAGGAACCAGAGCGAGCCATCGGGCGCGCGGCGCAGCGCGCGCGTGAGCCCGACGCGCTCCTGCACCGTCGACTCGGTCGCACCGCCGCCGTCGGCATCGAGTCGCCCCACCGTGCCATCGGCGGTGAGATACCAGACCGCGTCGCCGGGGCCGCGCGCGACGCCCGTGACCTTCTGCCGCTGCATCGACCCCGCGTGCACGAAGGTCGCGTTGCTCCCCGTGGAGTCGAATCGCAGCAGCCGCCCCGAGTTCACGTCGACGGTCCAGACCGATCGGTCCCCCGTGATCGCCACCCCCGTCGCCGGCCCCGTCCCCGGCGTGGGCGTGATGCGACAGCTCAGCATCGCTCCCTGCCCCGCCAGCGGCGTTCCGCAGGTTGCAGCCACCACCAGCACCATCAGACGGCACCGCGTCGAACGCATGGATCACTCCGCGACAGGGACACACGGAGCATGTCCCGTCGCCGAGCGCCGCGGGAGTGCGGACGCATGCAACGCGCGCCCTTCGTCACGACTCACGTCATGCGAGCGCGACCATACGAGATCTCCGCGTTCGCGCCCGCCATGACGATCAGCGCATCGGCATCCTGCATGCGCCCCACGTCGTGCCTTCCGCGCGCACCAGCAGTCCCCGTCCTCCGGTCGTCCCCGTTCCTCCGCTTTCCGTGCAGTCCGTCGAACGGCAGGAGAGCGGAGGAACGGCGACGGCCGGAGCACGGAGACTCACGGCGTCGCCGCGACCGCTGCTGGTGCCCCCGTCTCGCCGAGATGCGCGGCAAGGTCGCGCAGCACCGCTTCCATCGTCGACGCGTGCCCGAACACGAAGCGCGACAGCGCGCGGAAGACGGGGTTCCGCACCTCACCGCGCTCGGTGATCGTCACCGTGCTCCCGCCACCACCGGCCGGCGCGACGACGAGCTCCCAGTCGCCGCCGAACGGCAGTGCGGGATCGTCGATGCGCGTCACGCGACGGCCCGGCGTCGTGGCGGTCGGTGGCGTCGAGGCCATCACGCGGAACGGGATCGTCCCCATGCGCGACGTCTCGCGCCACCGCGCATGCCCCTCGGCATCGGGGGCGAGCGGCTCCACGCGCTGCAGGTCGCGACGCCACGCCGGGAACGAATCGGGCGACGTGAGCAGCGTCCACGCGCGATCGGGCGGGGCGGCGAGCACGAGTCGACGCGCGACGACGTGCTGCGCCGGCAGCACAAGCCCGACGACGACCACGAGGAGCGCCAGCGCGACCAGCGCGCCGACGGCGTACAGGAGGAAGCGGACCATGGGGCGAGGGTCAGGGGAGTCGGCGAACCGGGCGATCCCCGATGATCGGTCACGTCGGCCGAGTCCGCAAACACGACGGCGTCACTCGGTCGTGCACCCGCCTTCCGCCTTCCGGTCCCGTGGCTACGATGCCCCGCATGCCAGCCACCACGCCCTTCGCCGACCAGCGCCCCGGCACCTCCGGCCTCCGCAAGCGCGTCCCCGTCTTCCAGCAGCCGCACTACCTGGAGAACTTCGTGCAGGCGATCCTCACCGTCGCCGCACTCCCGCCCGGCGCGACGCTCGTCGTCGGTGGCGATGGCCGGTACCACAATCGCGAGGCGATCCAGACGATCCTGCGCATCGCCGCCGCCAACGGCGTCACGCGCTGCCTCGTCGGTCGTGACGGGATCCTGAGCACGCCGGCCGCGTCGCACCTGATCCGTCGCCACGGCGCCGGCGGGATCATCCTCAGCGCCAGCCACAACCCCGGCGGCCCCGACGGCGACTTCGGGATCAAGTACAACGTCGCCAACGGCGGCCCCGCCCCCGAGTCGGTCACCGACGCCATCGCGCGCGTCGCCGCCTCGCTCACCGACTACGCGATCATCGGCGCCCCCGACGTCGCGCTCGACGCCATCGGCACGCATCGCGTCGGCGACATGGTCGTCGACGTCGTCGATCCGGTGAGCGAGTACGCGGCGCTCATGGAGTCGCTCTTCGACGTCGCTGCGATCCGCCGCCTGATCGCCGGCGGCTTCCGCCTCCGCTTCGACGCGATGCACGCCGTCACCGGCCCGTATGCGGTCGAGCTCCTCGAGCGCCGGCTCGGCGCGCCGGCAGGGTCGGTGATCAACGCGGTGCCGCTCGAGGACTTCGGCGGTGGCCACCCCGATCCCAACCTCACCTACGCGCACGACCTGGTGGCCGAGCTCTGGGGCGACGACGCCCCCGACTTCGGCGCCGCCTCCGATGGCGACGGCGACCGCAACATGATCCTCGGTCGCCGCTTCTTCGTCACGCCGAGCGATTCGCTGGCGGTGCTGGCGGCCAATGCGACGCACGTGCCGGGCTACGCGCGCGGCCTCGCCGGCGTCGCGCGC
>JALOPO010000084.1 GCA_025453855.1 Gemmatimonadaceae bacterium | reverse complement strand
CGGCGTGGGGAGCTTCCGCACGGCCTGCGAATTCTCGCACTTCGCCTACGACGATCCGCTGCTGTACCCGAACCAGCCGGGCGCGGCGCACCTGCACATGTTCTTCGGCAACACCGACGCGAACGCCTACACGACCTACGAGTCGCTGCGCGATCGCGGGAGCGGCACGTGCAACGGGATGGAGCTGAACCGCACCGGCTACTGGGCACCGGCGCTCTTCGACGCGCAGGGGCGCGTGCGCGTCCCCGAGCGCATCATCGTCTACTACAAGGGCTACGGGCTCGGCCAGGGACGGTCGCAGCCGTATCCGGAGCGGGCCGCGATGATCACGCGGTCGGGGGGCGAGGATGTGCATGCGATCTCGTGGGACCGCGGGGGGACGCTCGGGCCCGGGACGAGCGACTTCACCTTCCAGTGCACCGACCAGTATCGCAGCACGCCGCGCACGCCGGCCGCGAACACGATCCCGGTGTGCACGCCGCGCCCGAATCGTCGCGTGCTCGAGATGCACGTGAAGTTCCCGATGTGCTGGAACGGGGAGGATCCCGCGCAGTGGACGAACTGGGGACTGCCGACGGTCGGGAGCTGGTGGTGGGGCGACTGCGGCGGCCGCGCGATCGTGCCGCACATCGAGTACCTCATCGCCTATCCGCTCGAACCGGGCGAGAGCACGGCGGGCTGGTACCTGTCGTCGGACGTGGATCCGGTCACCCGTCGCCTGGCGCGCGACCCGGGGAGCACGTCGCACGCCGACTGGTGGGGGGCGTGGAAGCCGGAGGTGATCCGCGACTGGGTCGCCAACTGCGTCAACTTCCGCGACACGCAGCCGCACGGCTGCGGCTTCGGCTACCTGACCAACGGTGGCCCCGACGGCGGCAATCCGTATCCCGGTCCCGCGCTGCGCTACCGCCCCGAGTACACGGGGCCGATGACGGTGGCCGCCACGACGCTGCATCGCGAGCTCTGCCCCGGCGGGCCGGCGATCACCTCGGCCGCCGGCGCGGCCTACTGTCGTCCGGCCGGGAGCGCGGGCACGAACACCGCGCACCACTCGCACTGACCATCGCGCTCGCGCCGTCGCGCGCCGGCACGGAGCGCGCGACGCGGCGACTCGTCAGCTCGCCACGTCGGTCGTCGGGACCGCGGCCTCGTGCATCGCGGTGGCAAGGAGGCCGCGGCAGATCGCGACCATCCCGCTGTTGGCGTGCAGCGTCCCCTCCCCATCGCGCCACGCCCACGCGTCGCCGATGCCGCACTCGGGGCGGAGGACGAGCTCCTGCAGGAGCACCGCGCCGGCGACGCGTCGCGCGGCGGCCGGGTGCGAGAGGGTGCCGCGCCACGAGGCGATGTGCAGCTCGCCATCGGTGCCCCCTTCCTCGCGATCGGGGAACCAGCTCACGCTCACCGCCGAGGTGGCGCTCTGCAGGATGCAGCCACGCGGGGTGCGGTGACATTCGATGGCGGCGACCGGGCGCTCGGCGCGCGTGACGCCGCGCTCCGGGGCCAGTTCGGCCACGAGACGATCGACGAGCCGCTGCAGCCCGGCGCGCGCGCGCGCCTCACCGCCCCCTGCCCACTGCGCGCCGATGGTGGGCGTGCGACCGTGCGCGGACTCGTCCATGGGACCTCGGGGCTGTGCGACGGGAACGAGGCTGGTGCGCGCGGCGCGCCCGATGCCCGCAGCGCGCGCATGTCGCACGCAGCGTCCGTTCCGTGGTGAAAGGTAACCCGGGCACCCAATCGCGGCCGGCGACAGGGACTCTTCTTGCAATGGAGCACGGCGTCGGCCGTCCTCCCACCGCCCCGCCCCGCATGCCGCTCGTCGTGCTGCTCATCGCCCCGCTCGGCGCGATCGCGCTCGTGCTGCTCGCCGCGCGCGTGTCGCGCCGCGCGGCGTCGTGGGCGGCGGCGAGCGGACCGGCGTCAGCGCTCGTCGCGCTCGCGCTGACGAGGGGACGCGTGCGCGATGGCGAGGTCCTGCGCGTCGATGCGCCCTGGGTGGCGGCACTCGACCTCGAGCTCGCCTTCCGGCTCGACGCCCTGGCCTGGCTCTTCGCGCTGCTCATCACCGGCGTGGGACTGCTGGTCGTGCTCTACGCGCACTACTACCTGCCGAGGCATGACCCACTCGGGCGTTTCCACGCGCTGATCCTCGCCTTCATGACGGCGATGCTCGGCGTGGTGACGAGCGGCAACCTGCTCCTGCTCGTGGTGTGCTGGGAGCTGACGAGCGTGACCTCGTTCCTGCTGGTGGGCTACCGCGCGCGGGATGCAGCGTACGGCGGGCCGGCGCGTGCGGGGGCGCGCACGGCGCTCGTGGTCACCGGCAGCGGTGGCCTCGCGCTCCTCGCAGGGGTGCTGCTGCTCGGGCGCATCGCGGGGACGTTCGATCTCGACGCCGTACTGGCCGCGGGCGCGGCGATCCGCGCCGCACCGCTCTACCCGGTGGCGCTCACGCTCGTCCTGCTCGGCGCCTTCACCAAGAGCGCGCAGTGGCCGTTCCACTACTGGCTGCCGCGTGCGATGGCGGCGCCGACGCCGGCGAGCGCCTACCTGCACTCGGCGACGATGGTGAAGGCGGGCGTCTTCCTGCTCGCGCGGCTGCATCCGGTGCTCGCCGGCACGGAGACGTGGATGCTCGTCGTGGGGAGCGCCGGGACGATCACGCTCGTCGTGTCGGCGACGATCGCGCTCTGGCAGCATGATCTCAAGGGGCTGCTCGCGTGGTCGACGATCAGCCACCTGGGGCTGATCACGATGCTGCTCGGCTTCGGGAGCGCGAGCGCGCTGGCGGCGGCGATCTTCCACATCGTCAACCACGCCACGTTCAAGGCGTCGCTGTTCATGGCGGCGGGGATCGTGGAGCACGAGACGGGGACGCGCGACATGCGCGTCCTGAATGGCCTCGCGCGCCCGATGCCGCGCACGGCCGCGCTCGCGATCGTGGCGGCGGGGGCGATGGCCGGGGTGCCGCTGCTGAATGGCTTCCTGAGCAAGGAGATGTTCTTCGCCGAGGCGCTCGCGGCGTCCGGTGGCGGCGTGGTGCGGTGGGTCGAGGCGGGGGCGGCGCTCCTGTATGGGGCGCTGGGCGTGGGCTACTCGGCGCGCTTCGTGATGGAGGTGTTCTTCAATGCCGACGGCACGCCGCTCCCGCGCGTGCCGCACGAACCGCCTCGCTTCATGCGGCTGCCCGTGGAGCTGCTCGTGCTCCTCTGCATCGTGGTCGGCGTGGCACCGGCGGCGACGATCGGCCCCGCGCTGCAGGCGGCGACGCGCGACGCCCTGCAGCGCGACGCGCCGCCGATCAGCCTCGCGCTCTGGCACGGCCTCAACCTCCCGCTGCTCATGACGGTGCTCGCGCTCGCCGGGGGCGTGGCGCTCTATCGCCGGCGCGAGCGGCTGTACGCGTGGCACGAGCGCCGGCCGGTGCGCGTGACGGCCGCGCGCGTGCACGATCGGCTGGAGCGCGCGATGGCGATCGCGGCGTCGCACATCACGCAGGCCACCGAGAACGGCTCCGCGCAACGCTCGGTCGCGCTGCTGCTGGCAGCGGCGGGCGTCGTCGCGCTCGGCACGCTCGCACGGGCGCCCGCGCCCCTGATCGCGGCCACCGGCGGACCCGCCGACGCGGCGAGCGTCGCGGGGTGGGCGCTCGTGCTGGTGGCTGGGATCGCCACGGTGCGCTGGCATCGCGACCGGCTGGCGGCCGTGGTGGCGATCAGTGCTGTGGGGCTGTTCGTGGCGCTGGCCTTCGTGCGCCTGGGCGCACCGGATCTCGCACTCACGCAGCTGCTCGTGGAAGTGGTCACGATCCTCCTGCTGCTGCTCGCGCTGCATCACCTGCCGCCGGCGCCGGCGGAGGCGCCGCGGCCGCGGACCGGTGCAGCACCGCGCGTGATCGCCATGGTGATCGCGAGCGCGGTCGGCATCGGCGCCGGCGCGGCCACGTGGAGCGTGCTCGCGCGCGCCCCGTACGGTGGCGGCGCGACCAGCGAGGTGGCGGCGTACTATCTCGCGCGCAGCAAGCCGGCCGGCGGCGGCACCAACGCGGTGAACGTGACGCTGGTCGACTTCCGCGGTCTCGACACGCTGGGCGAGATCGCCGTGCTCGCCTGCGCGGCACTCGGCGCGGCCTCCCTGCTGGTCGGCATGCGGCCGGTGACGGAGCGCGCGCGCGCGCCGCAGGATCCCGACGTGCACCCGCCCGTGCTCGCGATGCTGGCGCGGCCGTTCCTCCCGCTGGCGCTGGTGCTCGCCGCCTTCCTCTTCCTGCGCGGGCACGACCTGCCGGGCGGCGGCTTCGCCGCGGGGCTGCTGGTGGCGGTCGCGATCGCGTCGCAGTACCTGACGAGCGGCATCGCGTGGACGATCGCACGACGGCGTCTCGATGCACCGCGCTGGGTGGCGCGAGGCGTCCTGCTCGCCATGGCGACCGGTGTGGCGGCGCTCGTCGTCGGACGGCCGTTCCTCACGTCGTGGTACGGCTACGTGACGCTCCCGCTGCTCGGGCGGATCGGGTTCGGCAGCGCGCTCGTCTTCGACCTCGGCGTCGCCATGGCGGTCCTCGGTGCGGTGCTCCTCGTGCTCGAACGGCTCGGCATGCCGGGCGCGGCGGACGTGGCGCGGCAGCACGACCCGCAGCGCGTGAGTGGAGCCGGCACGCAGGCGACGCTCCCCATGCCGCCAGGCGTGGAGGACGCCGCATGACGTTCCTGGTCGCGACCGCGGTGGCGGTGCTCGCCGGCTGCGGCGCATGGCTCGTGCTGCAATCGCGGAGCTTTGCCGTGGTGCTCGGCACGATGCTCCTCGGCTACGCCGCCAACCTCCTGCTCCTGTCGATGGGGCGGCTCCGCGTTGCGGCGCCGCCGGTGCTCATCGTCGGCGAGCCGGCGACCACCGCGTATGCCGATCCGGTGCCGCAGGCGCTCGTGCTCACCGCCATCGTCATCGGCTTCGGGATGAGCGCCTTCGTCCTCGTGCTCGCCGTCCGGGCGCGCGCCGAACTGGGCACCGATCACCTGGATGCGGCGGACGGGGCGGGATGAGCGACGCGTGGCTCCTCGCACCGCTCCTCGTGCCACTGGCGACGGCGATGGTGCTCGTGCCGCTCGCATCGCGTGTTGCGTGGGCGCGTCGACTCTCGCTGGCGAGCACGCTGGTGCAGGCGAGCATCGCGATCGCGCTCGTGCGCACGACGGCGCGCGGCGCCCTGCTCGTGCATCGCATGGGTGACTGGCCGGTGCCGCAGGGGATCGTCTTCGTGGGCGATCGACTGGCGACCCTCATGCTCGTGCTCACGCTGGTGCTCGCCGTGGGGGCGCTCGTGCACCTCGTGCAGGGCGACGAGGCGCACGACGGCGGCATCCATGCCTTCACGCAGCTCCTGCTCGCGGGGCTGGCGGGCGCCTTCCTCACCGGCGACCTGTTCACGCTGTTCGTCTGCTTCGAGGTGCTGCTCATCGCGTCGTACGCGCTGCTGGTGCACGGGACCAAGCCGGCGCGCCTGCGCTGGGGGTTGCACTACGTCGTGCTGAACCTCGTCGGCTCGACGCTCTTCCTGGTGGCGGCCGGGCTGGTGTACGGCCTGCTCGGCACGCTCAACCTCGCCGAGCTGGGTCGACGCGTGGCGACGATCGCGGCCGAGGACGCGCACGCCGTGCGCGGCGCGGCGCTGCTCCTGTTCGTCGTCTTCGCGCTCAAGGCGGCGATCGCGCCGCTGCACGGCTGGCTCGCGGGGAGCTATGCCGCGGCCATGCCGGCGGTGGCAGCGCTGTTCACGATCATGACGAAGGTGGGGATCTACGCGATGCTGCGCGTCTTCGGCGTGGTCTTCGGCCCGGCCGCAGGAGCGCTCGCGGGAGCGATCACGCGATGGCTGCTGCCGGCGGCGCTCGTGACGGCACTCGTCGGTGCGCTCGCCGCGCTCGCCCGACGCGAACCAGGGCAGCAGGCGGGAGGGCTGCTCGTGCTCTCGACCGGGACGCTGGCGACGTCGATCGCCTCGTTCACGACGGACGGCGTGGCGGCGGGGCTCTTCTACCTCGTGCACAGCACCCTCGCGGCGGCGGTGCTCTACCTCCTGGTCTCCCGCGCCGGCGAGGCGGCCGACCAGCGTCGTCGCGGCATGCTCTTCCTGATCGCGGCGGTCGCGGTGGCCGGGCTTCCGCCGCTCCCCGGCTTCATCGGCAAGGCGCTGATCCTCCGCGCGGCGCCACCCGACGTGGCTGGGTGGCTGGTGTGGGCCACCGTGCTCGTGACGAGCGCGATCGCGCTCCTCGCGCTCGTGCGCGGCGGCATCGCGCGGTACTGGCAGGACGCGGCGCTCACGGACGATGCGTACACGGGCGACGACCACGCGCACGGGGCATCGCGTAGCGTCGCCGCGGGCGACGCAGCGGCGCGCGCCCCCCGCCCCACGCCGCTGCTCGGCGCCACGCTCCTCCTCGCCTGCATCGGCGCCCTGACGATCGGGGCCGGACCCGTCGCCGACTACACGGCCGCCGCCGCCGCACAGCTGCTCGCGCCGCCGCACCATGTCGACGGCTACGTGCAGCGCGTCCTCGGCACCACGGGGGGACGATGACGCACGCCGCGTCCGGTGGTTCGCACCTCACGCGACTGCTCCCCCGCCCCGTCCTCTCGGCGGTGCTGGCCGCCGCCTGGGTGCTCGCCTTCAATCGCCTCTCGCTGGCGGTGCTGGCCGGTGCCGTGCTGTGGGACGTGCTGGTCGCCAACGTGCGCGTGGCCGCGCTCGTGCTCGGCCCGCGGCGCAACCTGCGGCCGGCGCTCTTCGAGGTCCCGCTCGACGTGCGCGATCCGTTCGTCATCGCGCTCCTCGCGGCGATCGTCTCGCTCACGCCGGGGACCGTCTCGGCCGATCACGATCCCGTGCGCGGCACGCTCCTCGTGCACGGGCTGGCGGTGCACGACGCCGACCACGAGGTGCGGCGGATCAAGGCGCGCTACGAACGGGCGCTGCGCGCGGTGTTCGACGCCATGACGCGACCGCCACGACGGGCCGGCGCGGTGCGCGCATGAACACCCCGACCCCGATCACGGGCGCCATCGTGATCGCGCTCGCCCTGCTGCTCACCGCGATCGTGCTCAACGTCTGGCGCCTGCTGCGCGGCCCCACGGCACCCGATCGCATCGTCGCGCTCGACACCGCGCAGATCAACGCCATCGCGCTCCTCGTCCTGCTCGGCATCGCGCGCGACAGCGCGCTCTGGTTCGAGGCGGCGCTCCTGCTCGCGCTGCTCGGCTTCATCGGCACGGTCGCGCTCTGCAAGGCGGTGCTGCGCGGCAGCGTGGTGGAGTGAGCGATGGCGCTCCGTCCCTTCGTCGACTGGGTGATCGCCGCGCTGCTGGTGGTCGGCGCCGCCTTCGCGCTCGTGGGGTCGATCGGCCTGGTGCGGCTCCCCGACTTCCTCTCCCGGCTGCACGGCCCCACCAAGGCGACGACGCTCGGCGTCGGGGCGACGCTCGCCGCCAGCATGCTCTGGTTCAGCACGCGCGGTACCGGTGTGAGCCTGCACGAGCTCCTCGTCGCCGGCTTCCTCTTCCTCACCGCACCGGCGAGCGCGCACCTCCTCGCGAAGGCGGCGCGGCACGTCGAGCGTCGCGACGGCGGCGCGCCGCCGCCACACGACGGGGCGACGGTGCACGAGGCGAAGCCGACTACTGCGCCAGGTAGCCGCCGTCCACTGGATGGTACGAGCCGGTGACGAAGCTCGCGCGATCGCTGCTCAGCCAGAGCACCAGCTCGGCCACCTCCTCGGCCCGGCCCAGTCGACCGACCGGGTGCAGCGCGACGAGCCCTGCGCGTGCATCGTCGGGGAGCGCGGTGAGGAGCGGCGTGTCGATGTAGCCGGGCCCCACGGCGGTGATCCGGACACCCTGCGCGGCGTACTCGAGCGCCGCGGCCCGCGTGAGCCCGATCACGCCGTGCTTGGCCGCCACGTAGCCCGAGGCGCCGACCGTGCCGACCTGTCCCAGGATCGACGCCATGTTCACGATCGCGCCGCCGCCGGCGGCGAGCATCGCCGGGAGCTGTGCCCGCATGGCGTAGAAGACGCCCGTGAGGTTGACGTCGATCACGCGACGCCACCCGTCGAGCGTCTTCTCGGCCACCGGACTCAGCTCGCCGCCGATCCCCGCGTTGTTGCACGCGACGTGGAGCGCGCCGAAGCGTTCCGTGGTCGCCGCGACGAGCGCCTCGTGGTCCTGGGCGCTCGCGGCGTCGGCGCGCATGAAGAACGCCTCGGGTGCGCCGTCGTGCGCGGCGATCGCGCGCACCGTCTCCTCGCCACCCTGTTCGTCGATGTCGGAGACGACGACGCGGGCACCTGCTCGTGCGTACGCGAGCGCGACGGCGCGCCCGATCCCCGATCCCGCGCCGGTCACGAGCGCGACGCGCCCGGCCAGCAGCCCCGAGTCATGCATGGTCCCTCGCTCCCCTGTCGTCGGTTGTCGCGGTCTGTCCGCGAGCTGTCGTCGCATCGTCCATGCTCGCGTGATCGCGTGCGTGTCAGGCGGGTCGGTCGCCTGGCGTGACGAGCAGCACCGGCACCGGTGACACGCGCACGATCGCGTCGGCGGTGCTGCCGAGGACGGCGCGGGCGAGGCCGCTGCGCCCGCGCGTGGTCATCGCGATCAGGTCGGCGTCGTGGTCGCTGAGGGCGTCGAGGATGACATCGCGGGCGGCGCCCAGTGCCACGTGCACCGCGGGGCGCGCGAGCCCGCGCGCGACACACGCCTCGGCGACGGTCGCCAGCTCCGCGCGCATCGCGACGAGATCGACGTCGCTCGTCGCGTCGTCGACCATCACGTCGGGTGGGACGATGCCCAGCAGCGTCGAGGGGACGAGCGCCGAGACGAGCACGATCGGCGTGCTGCGCAGCCCGGGCACGGCCGCGAGGATGTCGAGCACGTGCTCGGCCGTGGCCGAGCCATCGAGCGGCACGAGGATGCGACGTGGCGACCA
>JALOPO010000546.1 GCA_025453855.1 Gemmatimonadaceae bacterium | reverse complement strand
CCGCTCCTCGGCCTGGCCATCAAGGTGCTGCTGGTGGGCGCGGTGGTGTACGGCGTGATCCGCCTCGTCGCCCCCGACTCGGCCCGCCGGCTGCGCGACCGGTTCGACACGCGCAGCTACTGACGGCGACGGGGCCCGCGCAGCCGCCGCCGCTTCGCGCGACGCGCCCGACTCCCGACCACGGGGGTCGGGCGCGGTCCGTTTGCTCCGCTCGGGCTCGCTGCCCGACGACCGTCCTGAGGCGCCGCTCGGCAATCTTGCGCCGACCCCTGTCCGAAGGTACAGGTCAGTGACATACTGTCGGCGAACGGCGTCCACGACCGCCGTCCACGACCGCGTCCCCCTGCGCGCATGCACCTCCCGACCGCCATCCTCGCACTCGGCGTCACGCTCCTGGCCACCGGCGCGGTGCTGGTCGCGATCGCCCGCAGCATGCCCTCGCTCCTCGGGCTCCGCGCCTTCGGCGTGGGCTGCCTGGCCTTCGGCGGCGCCTACCTGCTGCGCATCGTCCTCGCGCTCGCCCCGTTTGCCCCGCTCGACGTCGTGGCCGACACGACCATGCTCCTCGCGACGCTCGCCTACGGGAGCGCGTTCCGGCAGTTCGGCGGCGGGCCGGCGCTCGCGCGGCGCACCGTCGTCGCGCTGCTCGGCGCCTTCGCGCTCGTCTCGCTCGGCGCGACCGGCGTGTTCGGCGCGGTCGGTCGTCACACGGTCCTGAACCTCGCGCTGGCGGCCGCCTACCTGGTGCTCGCGTCGTTCGCGTGGGTCGCGTCGCGACGCGCCGACGGGGGCGTGCACATGCCGCTCCGCATCTTCGCCGGGGGTGTGCTCGGCCTTGGCCTGCTCACGGCGGTGCGCGGCGCGTCGGTCCCCATGGTCGGCGTCGCGCCGCTCTTCGCGGGGCTGGGCGCGCAGCTCTACTACGGCTATTCGGTGCTCATCGCGGTCGTCATCGGACCGCTCATGCTCTGGATGGTCTTCCTGCGGCTGAACGCGCGCCTCATCGAGGTCGCGACGCGCGATCCGCTGACGCAGCTGCGCAATCGCCGAGGGCTGGACGAGGCGCTCGACCGGCACTACGCGGCGCGCACGCCGGCCCCGCTCGTGCTGCTGCAGGTCGACGTCGACCACTTCAAGCGCATCAACGACCTGCATGGCCACGAGGCGGGCGACGCGGTGCTGCGCGACGTGGCCGCGACGCTGGAGCGCCACGTGCGGGCCGGCGACCTGCTGGCGCGGCTCGGCGGCGAGGAGTTCCTCGCCGCCTGCAGCTGCGACGACGCCGACGAGGCGATGGCGTTCGCGGAGCGGTTGCGTGGCGCGGTGGCGGCGCTGCGCGTGGCGCTCCCGGGCGGCGGCGTGCTCGCGTGCACGGTGAGTATCGGCGTCTCGCCGGTGATCCGGGCGCGCTCCGCGTGGGGGGACGCGCTCCGCGAGGCCGATGCGGCGCTCTATGCGGCCAAGCGTGCCGGTCGCGATCGCGTGCTGCGTGGCCCCGTGCCGCCGATGGCGACGCCGTCGGCGGCAGTCGTCGCCGTCGTGTGACGGCAGGCGCCGCGCGCCCGCGGCGGTGATCGGTCGGTCGCCGTCGCGCGCGGCACCGGTGCTGGCCGAGTAGCTTTGGCGCCATGCGCCCGCGCATCTCGCTCGTGATCACCACCTACAACTGGCCCGAGGCGCTCGCGCTCGTGCTGGCGGGGGTGCGCGCGCAGACGCGGCTCCCCGACGAGGTGCTCATCGCCGACGACGGCTCGGGCGACGCGACGCGCACGCTCGTCGTGCGCGCGCAGGACGACTTCCCGGTGCCGCTGCGGCACGTCTGGGGACCCGACGTGGGCTACCGCCTGAACACGAGCCGCAACCGCGGCATCGTGGCCGCGCACGGCGACTACGTCATCCTCCTCGATGGCGACATGGTGCCGCACCGTGCCCTGGTCGCCGACCACGTGCCCGTCATCCGGCGCGGGCAGTACGTGCAGGGGACGCGCGTGATGCTCGAGGAGGCGCCGACGCGCCGCGCCTTCGCGACCGGTCGCGTGGACGTGCACTGGTGGACGGCGGGGATCCGCAGCCGCGCCAACACGCTGCGCCTCCCGTGGCTGTCGGCGCGCTACCGCGGGCCGCAGGGGCCGCTCAACCGCACGCGCGGCGCGCACCTCGCCTTCTGGCGCGACGACGCGCTGGCGGTGAACGGCTTCGACGAGGACTTCCGCAGCTACGGCCGCTGCGACAGCGAGTTCGTGGCGCGGCTCGTGAACCGGGGCATCGTGCGCCGCAACCTCAAGTTCGCCGCGCTCGCCTACCACCTCCATCACCGCGGCGGCGGCGCCCCCGCCGACGAGAACCACCAGCGCGTCCTGCGCGCCGTCCGCGAGCGCCTCACCTGGGTCGCCAACGGCGCCGACCAGCACATCCCGCACCGCGCCTCGCTCGACCAGCTCGCGCCCTGACCCTCGCGGTTCGGTGCGTGGTTCGGCGTTCGGTTCCGTGCCTGGTTCCGTGCCTGGTTCCGTGCATTGCACTGCGACGGTGAAGCAGGGAACGGCAGGGCAGGGCAGGGAACTGCAGCCATGTTCGCGATGGCTCGCTGCAGCGGGTGGCGGCGAACAGCGCTGAAACACGGCGAACAACCACGGCTGACTGCCACGGCGCACCG
>JALOPO010000083.1 GCA_025453855.1 Gemmatimonadaceae bacterium | reverse complement strand
CACGATCGGGTCGTTCGTCCACGCCAGCCCGCGCGCCGCGAACTCGCCGGTGATCCACTGCTGCAGCGTGTGCTCGGTGATCGGCGCGCCGGCGCGTGCGGCGTCGCCCGCGCGCCGCATCGCCGCATCGGCGACTGCCGCGATCGCCTCGGCGGCACGCACATGGCCCGCCAGCGCGTCCGGGTCGAGCGCAGCCGCGAAGCGCGTGACCAGGACGTCGCTCCCGCGCACCGTGGCACCGGCGGCGCGCACCATCTCCAGCACGCCGGCCGGGACGCGATCGATGTACGGCACCGCGTTGCCGGGCGAGTACTCCATCGCGATCGTGCGGCCGCCCACGAGCGACGCGAGCGTCGCCTCCAGCTCGGCCCAGCCGCTGTAGACGCGACGCTCCCAGGCGGCGGGCCAGCTGCGCCAGATGTGGCGCTCGATGGCGTGCTGCACCGCCACCGGCGTGCCGACGGCCGGGATCCACGCGAAGGCGCGCCGCGAGACGTGCGTGCCGAGCGCGAGGACGCTCGCCGCGACCGGGTTCTGCCCGTTGAACTCGTAGAGGAGCCAGCCGTCGAGCCCCGCCTCGGCGAGCGCGCCCTGGATGGCGGGGAGCACGGCGGCGAGCGACATGGTCAGCGTCGCCCCCAGTCGGCGCGCCAGCGCGCGCCCCGCGCCGCATCGACGCGCGTGACGACCGCGGGGCTCGTCGTGAGCCGTTCGAGCAGCTCGGCGAAGGCGGCGGCGTAGAAGGCGTGGCCCGCGGTCCCCTGCCCCTCGTCGGTGACCGGCTGCTCCACCGCCAGCAGCACGTGCGCGCCCACGCGCTGCACGTCGCCATCGAGGTAGCGGCGGGCGAGGCGACGCACCGCCCCCAGCGCGAGCGGGCGCGCGAGCATGCCGGGAAGAACGCGGATGAGCGTGCGCCGCAGCGCCGAGACCGTCCCCACCGCATCGGCGGCGAGCCAGCTCCCCGCGCTCTCGAAGACGCGATGCGCGTCGGCGCGGCGCCCGATGAGCCGCGCGAGCGCCATCACTTCCTCGCGCGCCGTGCGCTCGCCGCGCCGCACCGCGTCGGCGTAGCGCCTGATCTGCTGGTAGACGGTGTCGCTGAGCCCGAAGCGCTTGAGGCGCAGCTCCTCGACGTACTCCGCCTCCTCCAGCGCCTCGGGGCGATCCACGAGGCGAACCGCCTCGAGGAGGCTCAAGGGGAGGCGGGCATCGACGGTGGCGGACATCGTGGCGCGAGACTGGTGCGCGCGACCCCGCGGGACGGCGGGGAGGTGCCGTCGGCCGCCGGGAGGCGGAGGGCGAAGCTATGCCGAAAGGTCGCCGCGTACAAGCGACGTGGTGGCTCGCGCCCGCATGGAAACGATGCGCCCGCCCGCGCCGTTCACGCATCGGCGGCGGCTGGTCACTCCCGCCCTGTGTCGCCCGCGAGCCCCCGCGTGGGCGCGCAGCCCGAGGCACGACCCCGGCATTCCAGCATGACGGTTCACGACGGCCGGCTCGTCTTTCCGCACTGGCCGTGCAGCGCCGTGCAGGCGCGCAGCTTCGAGTACCTCGACGACGAGCTCGCCCAGGGCGAGCGCGAGGCGATCGACGCCCACCTGCGCCGCTGCGCGGGCTGCCGCCATGCGTTCGCGCGCGACGGCGCCTTCCGCACGCAGCTGCGCCACGCCACGCCGCAGGAGACGGCGCCCGATCACCTGCGGTCGCGCCTCCTCGACGCGCTCCGGCGCGCCAGCGACGGGGGCGTGGCGTGACCTCTCCCGCTTGCGATCGATCGGACACGCGGGGAACGTGAGCCAATGAGCACGATCCCGTTCCCGGCCGCACTCGCCGCCGGTCCGCTGGTCGCGCTCGCCGCCTGGCGCGCCGGGCTCCTCGATGCGCGCGCGAGCCTGGCCGCGGCGGTGATCGGCAGCGCGGCCGCCGTGGCCGGCACCGACTGGGTCGCGCTCCTCCTCACCTTCTTCGGCACCAGCGTGGCCCTCGGTCGTGCCGGTCGCGCGCGCAAGCAGGCGCGCACCGCCGCCGTCCTCGACGACGAGCGGGCACGCACCGCGCGGCAGGTCGTCGCGAACGGCGCACTCTTCGCCACCGGCGCGGTGCTCGGCGTGACCGGGCTCGTGCCGCTCCCGCTCGCCCGCACCGGTGCGCTCGGCGCGCTGGCCGCGGCGACCGCCGACACCTGGGCAACGGAGATCGGCCTCTGGCTCGGCGGCATGCCGCGCAGCGTCGTCACCGGTCGACCGCTCGCACCGGGGCTGAGCGGTGGCGTGACGATCGCAGGGACGCTCGGCTCGGTGGGTGGTGCGGCGCTGCTCGGCGCGCTCGCGCTCGCCTGCGGATGGTCGCGGCCGGTGGCGATCGCGGTGACGGTGGGCGGCGTGCTGGGATCGCTCGCCGATTCGCTGCTCGGCGCCTCGCTGCAGGCGCGCCGTCGCGCCGCCGATGGCACGATCACCGAGCGGGCGCGGGACGTGCACGGTGCGGCGACCATGCACGCCACCGGCCTCCGCTGGCTCGACAACGACGTCGTGAACTTCGCGGCCACCGGCACGGGCGCCGTCGTCGCGCTCGCCACGTTCGCCCTCCTCCGCCCATGACCGTCCCCTCGCTCGCGCCGCGCGCCGCGCGCGTCATCGTGGTGGGCGGCGGGCCGGCGGGCGCCGCCAGTGCGTGGGCGCTCGCCTCGCTCGGCCACGAGGTGCTGATCCTCGATCGTGCGCGCTTCCCGCGCGACAAGGCGTGCGCCGAGTACCTGAGCCCGCAGGCCTCGCGCGTGCTGCACGCGATGGGGGTCCTCGGCGACGTGGAGCGCGCCGGCGCGGCGCAGCTCGCGGGGATGACGGTGCGCGCCCCCGACGGCGGCATCATCCACGGCGAGTTCGCGGCGCGCCACGGTTTCACGGCGTTCCGCGATCGCGGCCTCGCGCTGCGACGCCGTCGCCTCGATCCGATCCTGCTCGACGGTGCGCGGCGCGCGGGGGCGCAGCTGCGCGAGGGCGTCGCGGTGCACGACCTTGAACGCAACGCGCACGGTGACGTGTGCGGCGTGTGGGTGCGCGATGCGCAGGGCGGGGCGCAGCGCCTGCGCGCCGATCTCGTGATCGGCGCCGACGGGTTGCGCAGCGTCGTCGGACGTCGCCTCGGCGTGGCGGCGCATCTCGGCTGGCCCTTCCCGCGTCGCGTCGCCTTCGTCGCGCACTGGCGCGGCGTGCAGGGCGTGGGCGCGCACGGCGAGATGCACGTCGAGCGCGATGGCTACGTGGGGATCGCCGACGTCGGCCACGGCGAGGTGAACGTGGCCATCGTCGTGCCCCGTGGGCGGGCACGTGACGCCGCGGGCGACGCGGCGGGCTTCATGGATCGCTGGCTCGCCCGGCGGCCGCAGCTCGCGCCGCGCTTCGCGGGAGCGGCGCGCGTCACCCCGGTGCGTGCCACCGGTCCGTTCGCGGCGCGCGCCACGCGCGCCTGGGCGCCGGGGGCGCTCCTCGCCGGCGACGCCGCCGACTTCTTCGATCCCTTCACCGGCGAGGGGATCTACGCGGCGCTGCGCGGCGGCGAGCTCCTCGCCCCGTTCGCCGCCGATGCGCTGCGCGCGTCGGGCCGCGGCGCACGACTGCGCGCGCTCGCCGCCTACGACGGGGCGCGGCGACGCGAGTTCGGCGGCAAGTGGCTCGTGGAGCGGCTCATCGGCACCGCAGTGGCGGTTCCCGCCTTGATGAACCATGCGGCACGCACGCTCGGTGCGCGTCGCGACATGGCCGACCTCCTCGTGGGCGTGACCGGCGACATCGTCCCCGCGCGCGAGGTGCTCCGCCCCGGCTTCCTCCTCCGCCTCCTCGCGCCGCCGCTGCGGCGCGCGCCATGATCGCCGCCGCACGCCCGCGCGCCGTCACGTCACGACGCGCGCCCGACATCCACGCACGACCGCACATGCCCGTCGACAAGGACACCTTCCGCGCCACCCTCGGCCGCTTCGCCAGCGGCATCACCATCGTCACCGCCGTCGATGCCGACGGGCGCGACCACGGCATGACCGTGAGCGCCTTCACCTCGCTCTCGCTCGAGCCGCCGCTCGTCCTCACCTGCATCGCGCGCAACGCGAGCGTCTTCGCCGCGCTCAC
Source organism: Gemmatimonadaceae bacterium (assembly GCA_025453855.1). GTDB lineage: Bacteria > Gemmatimonadota > Gemmatimonadetes > Gemmatimonadales > Gemmatimonadaceae > JALOPO01. The sequence continues at coordinate 2,822 of JALOPO010000083.1, read as the reverse complement.
CGCCGCCACGCACATCGGCATCAACATCCTCGCCGCCGACCAGGAACCGCTCTCGCGCCGCTTCGCGAGCCGCGACGGCGACCGCTTCGACGGCGTGGGCTACGTGCGCGGCGACACCGGCGTGGCGCTCCTCGCCGATGCGCTCGCGAACCTCGAGTGCCGCGTGCTCGAGCGGCACGACGGCGGCGATCACGTGATCCTCGTGGCGCAGGTCGAGCACGCGCAGGTGCGCGAGGGGCAGCCGATCCTCTACTACCGCGGCGGCTACGCGTCGCTGGCGCGCTGACGACCGTGGCGGGGCTGCTGGTGCCGGCGCGGCGGCGCGGCTACGAGGTGCTCGACCAGGACGACGTCGATCCCGTGGTCGTGGTGCGCTCGCACCGCGACATCGCGCGCGCCAACGCGCTCTTCGGCGGGACGCGCTGCATCCTCGCACGGCTGCGCGAGCTCGTGCCGCGGCTCCCGGCGGCGCCCGTGATCGTCGACGTCGGCGCCGGTGGCGGCGACGTGCTCGACGCCGCCTGTGCGTTGCTGCGACAAAGTGGCCGCCGGCCGCGCGGCATCGCGGTCGACACGGCACAGGTGCTCGCCCCCGCGGTGCGCGCACGCGGGCTGGAGTTCGTGGCCGGCGACGCGCGGGCGCTCCCGCTCGCCGATCGCAGCGCCGACGTGGTGCTCGCGGCGCAGCTCGTGCACCACTTCCCCGACGACGAGCTCGACCCGCTGGTGCGCGAGCTCGATCGCGTGGCGCGCGTGGCCGTGCTCGTCGGCGACATCCGGCGCAGCTGGCTCGCCGCCGCCGGCCTCTGGCTCGCCAGCTGGCCCCTCGATTTCCATCCCGCCAGCCGCCACGACGGCGTGACCTCCGTCTTGCGCGGCTTCCGTCCGGCCGAGTTGACTGCACTGGTGCGACGCGCGACCGGCGCGACCGCCGACGTGCGCCGCCATCTCGGCTGGCGCGTGACCGCCACCTGGACGCCGCATGCCGCCTGAGCACGCCACCGCCGCCTCGTCGTCGCCCGCACCGGAGCCGCGCGCACCATACCGCCTCGGCCCGATGCCGATGGATCGCCACATGGTCACCGTCGACGAACTCGTCGTGCGGGCGCCGCGCGAGCGGATCTTCCGCCTCGCCGCCGACGTGGAGCGGTGGCCCGAGCACCTGCCGCACTACCGCTTCGTGCGCTTCCGCGAGCGCACGCGTGATGGCGGCGGCCTGGTGGAGATGAGCGCGAACCGCCCCTTCGGTCCGCTCGACTGGCCGACGTGGTGGCTGAGTCGCATGTCGGTGGACGAGACGATCCCCAATGTGCGCTTCACGCACGTCGGCGGCATCACCACCGACATGGACGTGGAGTGGCAGTTCGTGCGACGACTGCAGGACGACGAGACGCTCGTGCGCATCGTCCACGTCTGGAATGGCCCGGGATGGCCGCTCATCGGCCGTGCGGCCGCGCAGGCGGTGATCGGCCCCGTCTTCGTGCACGGCATCGCCTCGCGCACGCTGGCGGGGCTGGCGCGCGTCGCCGAGCGTGGCGCCGCGGAGCGTGTCGCATGATCGCCGCCGCCACCCGTCGCGTCGTCGTCACCGGGATCGGCGTCATCACCCCGATCGGCACCGGCCTCGCGGCCTTCCGTGCGGGGCTGCGCGCGGAACGGAGCGCGGTGCGCACGCTCACGCGCTTCGATCCCTCGCCGTTCCGCACGCACGTCGCCGCCCAGGTCGACGACTTCGTCCCCACCGACCATCTCGACAGCAAGCGCGTCAAGCGGCTCGACCGCTTCGGGCAGTTCAGCGTGGTGGCGGCGCAGATGGCGCTCGCCGACGCCGAGATCGACATGACGCACGAGGACGCCGAGCGCGTGGGCGTGATGATGGGAACGGCGCTGGGCGGCGTCGGCTATGCCGAGGAGCAGCTCGGGCGCTACATCCAGGGCGGGCTGCGCAACGTCGACGCCACCCTCGCGCTGGCGGTCTTCGGTGGCGCGTCGAGCTGCAACATCGCGATCGAGTGCGGCGTGCAGGGGCCGAACGCGACCAACGCGATGAGCTGCGCATCGGGCGCGATCGCGATCGGCGAGGCCTGGCGCCTCGTCAAGACGGGCGAGGCCGACGTGATGATCGCCGGCGGCGCCGAGGCGCCGCTCGCGCCGCTCTGCTTCGGCGCCTTCGCGTTGATCCGCGCGATGACCACCCGCAACGACGATCCCGCGCGCGCCAGCCGCCCCTTCGATCGCGACCGCGACGGCTTCGTGATGGGCGAGGGATCGGCGGTGCTGATCCTCGAGGAGCGCGAGCGCGCGCTGGCGCGCGGTGCGCGCATCTACGGCGAGCTGCGCGGCTACGGCACGACCAACGACGCGCATCACATGACGGCGCCGCTCCCCGGCGGGGCGCAGGCCGCGCGTGCGATGCGCACCGCGCTCCGCACCGCCGGCGCCGTCCCCGCCGAGGTCACATGGGTGAACGCGCACGGCTCGTCCACGCCGCTCAACGACCCCACCGAGACCGAGGCGATGACGCAGGTGCTCGACGAGGCGCTGGCCACCGCGTGGGTGAGCGGCACCAAGGGGCACCACGGCCACGCGCTCGGTGCGAGCGGCGCCTTCGAGGCGGCGATCTCGCTCCTCGCGATCCACGACGGTTTCGTTCCCGCCACGGTGAACCTCGAGCACCCCGACTCGGCGTGCGCGGTGCGACACGTCCCCGCGGGCGGGCTCGCGCTCCGCCCCGAGGTCGTGGTCTCGAACTCGTTCGGCTTCGGGGGCATCAACGCGTCGCTCGTCTTTGCGCGGCATTGAGGAGGCGCCGCGGGCGGCGG
>JALOPO010000082.1 GCA_025453855.1 Gemmatimonadaceae bacterium | reverse complement strand
TCGACCTGCAGCACCGCCAGGAAGGCCTCCTGCGGGATCTCCACCGCGCCGACCTGCTTCATGCGCTTCTTCCCCTCCTTCTGCTTCTCGAGGAGCTTGCGCTTGCGCGAGATGTCGCCGCCGTAGCACTTCGCGAGCACGTCCTTGCGGAGCGGCTTGACCGTCGTGCGCGCGATCACCTTCTGCCCGATCGCCGCCTGGATCGCGACCTCGAAGAGCTGGCGCGGGATCAGCTCCTTGAGCTTCTCGGCGATCTTGCGCCCCTGGTCGTAGGCCTTGTCCTTGTGGATGATGACGCTGAAGGCGTCGATCGGGTCGCCGTTGATGAGCATGTCGAGCTTCACGAGCTCGCTCTCGCGGTACTCGAGCATCTCGTAGTCGAGGCTCGCGTAGCCGCGGCTCACCGTCTTGAGCTTGTCGAAGAAGTCGAGGATGATCTCGCCGAGCGGGAATTCCCAGTCGAACTCCACGCGCGCCGTGTCGACGTAGCGCATCCCCTTGTAGACGCCGCGCCGGTCGGTGCCGAGCGTCATGATCGGGCCGATGTACTCGCTCGGCGACATGATGCGGGCGCGGACGTACGGCTCCTCGACGTGCGCGACCGTGCTCCCGTGCGGCATGAGGCTCGGGTTCTCGATCAGCTCCATCGTCCCGTCCTCCTTGTACACGTGGTACTCCACGCTCGGGACGGTGGTGACGAGGTCGAGGTCGTACTCGCGCTCGAGCCGCTCCTGCACGATCTCCATGTGCAGCAGCCCCAGGAAGCCGCAGCGGAAGCCGAAGCCGAGGGCGGTCGACGTCTCGGGCTCGTACTGCAGCGAGGCGTCGTTGAGCTTCATCTTCTCGAGCGCGTCGCGGAGCGTCTCGTACTGCGTCGTGTCGGTGGGGTAGATCCCGGCGAACACGAACGAGCGCACTTCCTGGTAGCCCGGGAGCGCGGCGGGGGCGCGGTTGGCGACGTCGAAGATCGTGTCGCCGGCGCGTGTCTCGCGCACCGACCGCACGCTCGCCACCACGTAGCCCACCTCGCCCGCCTCGAGCGCGGGGAGCGGCGTCTGGCGGAGCTGCAGCGCGCCGACCTCGTCCACCTCGTAGACGTTGTCCGAGGTGCCGAAGGTGATCTTCATCCCCTTCTTCAGGACGCCGTCGACGATGCGGATGCTCGGGATCGCGCCGCGGTACTTGTCGTAGTACGAGTCGAAGATGAGCGCACGGAGCGGCCCCGCCGGGTCGCCCGTCGGCGGCGGGACCTTGCGCACCACCTCCTCGAGGAGCGCCGGGACGCCGGTCCCCTCCTTGGCGCTGACCGCGAGGATGTCGGCCGGGTCGCAGCCGATCAGGTCGACGATCTCCTGGCGGCGCCGATCGGGCTCGGCGCCGGGGAGGTCGATCTTGTTCAGCACCGGGATGATCTCGAGCCCCGCGTCCATGGCGAGGAAGAGGTTCGAGAGCGTCTGCGCCTGGATCCCCTGGCTCGCGTCGACGACGAGGATCGCCCCCTCGCAGGCGGCGAGCGAGCGCGAGACCTCGTAGGTGAAGTCCACGTGCCCCGGCGTGTCGATCAGGTTCAGCTCGTACTCCACGCCGTCGCCCGCCGTGTAGGCCATGCGCACGGCGTTGAGCTTGATCGTGATCCCGCGCTCGCGCTCGAGGTCGAGCGTGTCGAGCACCTGGGACTTCATCTCCCGCTTCTGGAGCGTCCCCGTGAACTCGATCAGCCGGTCGGCGAGCGTCGACTTGCCATGGTCGATATGGGCGACGATGCAGAAGTTGCGAATGCGGTCGAGCGACATGCGGTCCCGTCGGAAAGTGGCGCGGCGCGAGGGTCGGGGCGCGCCAGGCGGGGAATGTAGTCTCCCCGGACGCTGTTTCGGGGTATCTTCTCCCGCCTCACGCGTTTCCCGCCGTCATGTCGCTTGCCTCGCCCGCCCGCGCCGATCTCGTCGATCCCGCCGTCCTCGCCGCTCTCGGCGGCCTGGAGGTGCGGGCGCGCTGGCTCGTGGACGGCTTCCTGACCGGGCTCCATCGCTCCCCGCGCAAGGGCTTCAGCGTGGAGTTCGCCGAGCACCGCCCGTACCAGCCCGGCGACGACCTGCGCTACCTCGACTGGCGCATCGCGGCACGCACCGATCGGTGGGTCGTGAAGCAGTTCGAGGAGGAGACGAACCTGCGCGCGCTCCTGCTCGTGGACGGGAGCCGGAGCATGGCGTGGCGCAGCGCCGGCGCGGGGCTCACCAAGCGCGCCTATGCCGACCAGCTCGCGGCCGCGCTCGCGCTCCTCCTCCTCAAGCAGCGCGATGCGGTGGGGCTGGTGCGCTTCGACGAGACGGTCACCGCCAGCGTGCCACCGCGCGCGCGCGCCGCGCACTTCCAGCGGGTGCTGCAGCTGCTCGCCCAGCCGGCCGGCGGGCGCGACTCGCGCCTCGACCTCGCGCTGCGCGAGGCGGCGGGGCTGGTGCGGCGCCCGGGGCTCGTGATCATCGTCTCCGACCTGCTCTGCGAGCCGGCGCCGGTGGCCTCGGCGCTGCGCGCGCTGCGCGCGACGGGGCACGACGTGCTCGCGCTCCACGTGCTCGATCCCGGCGAGCGCGAGCTCCCCGACGGCCCCGCCGACGCGCGCTACGTCGACCCCGAGAGCGGCGTCGAGATCGCGGCCAGCGCGCGCGACGTGCGCGATCGCTATCGCGCCGCCGCCGCCGCCGCGCTCGCGCAGTGGCAGCGCCTCTTCCTCGAGCAGGGCGCGCGCTACGCGCTCTGCGGGACCGAGGAACCGTTCGGCCTCGCGCTGCGACGCGCCTTCGCGGCGCGCGAGACGCTGCGCGCCTGATGGCCATCGTTCGACTCCGCGCCGCGACGCGCACGCGTCGCCCGGTGGCACGCGACTGATGGGCTTCCTCGCCCCGGCCTGGCTCGCGCTCGCGGCGGTCGCCGCCGTGCCGCTCCTCCTCCACGTCCTGCGCCAGCGCGCGGGCGCGCGCATCGACTTTCCCGCGGTGCGCTGGCTCGTGCAGGCGGAGCAGGAGGCGAGCCGCAACCTGCGGCTGCGCCAGCTCCTCCTGCTGCTGCTGCGCGTGCTCGCCATCCTGGCGCTCGCGCTGGCCGCGGCGCGCCCCGTCTGGACCGCCGGTTCCGGTGCCCCGCGCGCGCTCGCGATCGTCCTCGACGACTCGCCGAGCACCGCCGCGCGCCTCGGCGCCTCCCGCGTGCACGACACGCTGCGCGCGACGGCGCGTGCGCTCCACGCCGGCGCCGCCGACGCCGAGCGTCGCTGGCTCGTCACCACCGACGGCCGCGTGCACACCGGCGCCGCGGCGATCGACTCGGTGCTCGGCGCCTCGACGCCGGCGCGTGCCGCGGGCGATCTCGCCGCTGCGGTGCGACGCGCGGTCGCGCTCGCGCGCACGGCGGGCGCGGGGAGCGCGGTGGCGATCGTCACCGATGGCCAGGCGTCCGCCTGGGGCGACACGATCGACGCACGCGGCGTGCGCACCGCCGTCTTCGTCCCGCGCGGCGTGCCGGCACCCAACGCGGCGGTGACGCGCGTGCGGGCGCGGCCCTCTCGCTGGAATCCGCGCGGTGCGCTCGAGGCGACGCTGCAGTTCGCGGGGGACAGCGTCGCGTGGACGGCGAGCGTCGGCGCCAACGATCTCGCGCGCGGCGTGGCACGGCGTCCGCCCGTCGACTCGTCGCTCACCGTGCGCATCCCGCTCGTCGCCCCCGACACGGGCTGGTTCGCGGCGCGCGTGCGCATCGTCCCCGATGCGCTCGATCTCGACGACGAGGCGATCGACGCGGTGCACGTGGCACCGCCGGCCGCGGTGCGCGCGACCGCGGGACCGTATGCCGATGCGGCGGTCGGCGTGCTCGCCGCGCAGGGGCGCGTGCGCAGCGGCGGTGCCCCGGCCGTGCGCATCGGTGCACCCGACGCGCAGTCCGCGCTGCCGGCGGTCTTCACCCTCCCCACCGATCCCGGTGCGCTCGCCGGCGCCAACGCGGCGCTGGCACGCCTCGGCATCGCGTGGCGCTTCGGGGCGGTGCGGCAGGGCGACGCGCCGCTCGTCGCGCGCGACGAGGTCCTGCGTGGCGACGCGACCGTGCGCGCGACGCGCTGGGCACCGCTGGCCCCGGCCACGCCGGGCGCCGCCGGCGACACGATGCTCGTCGCGGGTGGCGCGCCGCTCATGGTCGCCGGCGAGGGATGGGTGCTCGTCGGCACCGCGCTCGATCCCGCGTACACGACGCTTCCGCTGCGCGCCGCGTTCGTCCCGTGGCTGCTCGATGCCATCGATCGCGCCGGCGGCGGTGGCGTCGCGCCGCGCACCGTCGCCGCCGGCGCGCCGCTCCGCCCGCCGGTGGCCGGCGCGCAGCTCGTCGACATGGCGGGTCGCGCCATCCGCGATGCATCGCGCGCACCGTCGATCCCCGGCGTCTATCGCTGGGTCGGCGGTGACGGCGCGCGCACGCGCGGCCTCGTCGTCGTGCAGCGCGATCCGGGCGAGTCGCAGCTCGCCCGTGCCTCGCTGGCCACGATCGCCGCGCGACTCGGGGACGACGCCGCACATGTCGTGACGCACGATGTCGCCGACTGGCGCGCGCTCCTCGCGCGCGGTGGCGCGCCGCGTCCGCTCGTCTGGCCGCTGCTCGCCCTCGCGCTCGCCTGTCTCCTGCTCGAGGGGTGGCTCGCGCGTCGCGATGCCCGCCCGTTCGTCCCGTCCGCTCCCGTGCCCGCCTGATGCCGCTCCCGCACCTGCTCGACGCGGTCGAGCGCCTGCCGCAGTTCACGCGCGTCGTGAACACGCTGCCGGCGCCCAAGCGCACGCTCACCCTTGCCGGCCTGCACGGCTCGGGCGACGCCGTCTTCGTCGCCGCGCTCGCGCGCCGCCTCCCCGGCCGGCTCGTGGTCGTCGTCTGCGACGCGCTCCCCGAGGCCGAGCGCTGGCTCGCCGACCTCGGTGCGCTCACCGATGGCGACGGGATCGCGCTCTATCCGCCGCGCGAGGGCTTCGGCGAGATCGAGCCGCACGCGGAAGTCGCGGGCGAGCGCGTGGAGACGCTCGAGGCGCTGGCGCGCGGACGCGTGCGGCTCCTCCTCACCACCAGCCGCGCGCTCATGGAGCGCACGCAGCTCGCGCGCGCGGTGGCCGAGGCGCGGCTCGAGCTCCGCAAGGGCGACACGTGGCGCCCCGAGGATCTCGCCGCGCATCTCGACGCGCACGGCTACGAGCGCGTCCCGATGCTCGACGACGTGGGACAGTACGCGGTGCGTGGCGGGATCTTCGACATCTACGGCTTCGGCATGGCCGAGCCGGTGCGCCTGGAGTTCTGGGGCGACGAGATCATCGAGCTGCGCCACTTCGACCTCGTCACGCAGCGCAGCGCGCGCGACGCGCAGGTCGCGCTCGTCCTCCCCGTCGACGTGCCGACGACCACGAGCGGCGACGGGAGCTACGATCGCGTCACGCTCCCCGAGCTCCTTCCCCCCGATGCCCTCGTCGTGCGCCCGCTCGGCACGAGCGTGGAGCCCGAGCTGCGGCGCACCTGGGACGAGGCCGCACATCACGTCGCGCTCGCGCGTCGCCGGGGCGAGGGGGCGCCGCCGCGCGAGCAGCTCTTCGTCGCCCCCGAGCAGGCGATGGCGATGCTCGCCGCCTTCGGCACGCTGCGCGTGAGCGATCCGGCGGTGGAGACGCCCGACGTCGGCTTCCCGCTGCGCGCGCCGGAGCACGTGGGGCGCGACATGCAGGCGTTGCGGGCGCTGCTCCGCGTGCCGCCGCCCACGCTCATCCTCTGCGACAACACCGGCCAGCTCGAGCGCCTCGACGAGCTCCTCTCCGAGGGGCGGCAGGGGCCGAGCGCGCAGCTCGCGCTGGGCGTGCTCGGCGCCGGCTTCGTCGTGCCGGCGGCCGACGGGCGCGAGGGGCTCCGCGTCCTCACCGATCACGAGATCTTCCGCCGCGAGCGGCGCATCCGCCGCGCGCGCAAGTACGCGGGCGGGGGCGCGCTCGACGTCGTCACGGCGCTCAAGCCCGGCGACTACGTCGTGCACCTCGACCACGGCATCGGCATCTATCGCGGGATGTCGACGACCTTCGTGAACGAGGCGACGGTCGAGGTGGCGGTGATCGAGTACGAGGGGGGCGATCGGCTGAACGTCCCGCTCCACCGCATCGACCAGATCGAGCGCTATCGCGCGGCCGGCGACACCGGGGGCGACACGCCGCCGCCGCGCCTGCACAAGCTCGGCGGCCGGCGCTGGAGCCAGCAGCGCGACCGCACGCGCGCCGCGATCCTCGAGATGACGCACGAGCTCCTCGACCTCTACGCGCGCCGCAAGGTCGCGAGCCGGCCGAGCCACGTCCCCGACACGCCGTGGCAGAAGCAGCTCGAGAGCGGCTTCCTCTTCGAGGACACGCCCGACCAGCGCAAGGCCACCGACGACGTGAAGCGCGACATGGAGGGGGCGCGCCCCATGGATCGCCTCCTCGTGGGCGACGTGGGCTACGGCAAGACCGAGATCGCGGTGCGCGCCGCCTTCAAGGCGGTGCAGAGCGGGCGCCAGGTGGCGGTGCTCGTGCCGACGACGATCCTCGCCGACCAGCACTTCCGCACCTTCGGCGACCGCCTCGCCGACTTCCCGGTGAAGGTCGGCGCGCTCTCGCGCTTCCAGACCGCGAAGGAGCAGGCCGACGTGCTGCGCCAGCTCAAGGCGAAGGAGCTCGACGTGGTCGTCGGCACGCACCGGCTGCTGAGCGAGGACGTCGTCTTCGCCGACCTCGGGCTGATCATCGTCGACGAGGAGCAGCCGATCCCGCGCACGCTCCACCAGTCGCTCGCCGGGCTGCGCGACATGACGCTCATGCAGACGCCGCCGCGCGACCGCTCGCCGGTGCTCACCTACGTCGAGCCCAACGACGACGGGCTGGTGGAGGAGGCGCTCGGCCGCGAGCTCGATCGCGGCGGGCAGGTCTTCTTCGTGCACAACCGCATCGAGACGATCGAGGCGGTGGCCGACCACCTGCGCCGGGTGGTGCCGCGCGCGCGCATCGCGGTCGGGCACGGGCAGATGCGCGAGAAGGAGCTCGAGGAGGTCATGCGCCGCTTCGTGCACGGCGAGGTCGACGTCCTCGTGAGCACGATGATCGTGGAGTCGGGGCTCGACGTGCCGAACGCGAACACGATGTTCGTCGATCGCGCCGACCACTTCGGCCTCGCGCAGCTCTAC
>JALOPO010000545.1 GCA_025453855.1 Gemmatimonadaceae bacterium | reverse complement strand
GCGCATCGCCCGAGACATCGGAGTCATCGCACCGCATGCGTGTGCAATGTCGCTGCCGGTGTCATGCCGATCATGCAGGGCGGCGAGTGGTGGTCCGACGGCACGCGCGGCGCATGTCGCGCGCGTGTGTCGTGGCGGTGACGTTGCGGCCAGGATGTCCGGCGTGAGCGAGGTGCGCGCATGGCGATGCGGCTCGAGGATGGAATCGACGGCACGAGCTACCTGCTGCTTGCCCCCGGTGAGGAGGCGAGACGCGGCGTCGAAGTGCGGGTCGATCCGGGCGCGGGCGCGCGCCTCCTGACCGCACCGCCGCCGCGTGGGGCGGTGGCGCGGCTCACCTGGGCCTCGTTCGGCCCATGGGCACCCGACGTGGCCGAGGTGGCCGCCCTCGCCCGCGCGATCGCGACGCGCGCCCGACAGCCAGCCACGGTGGCCGATGGCGATCCCCTCGCCTCACCCGGCGGCCGCGCGCTGCTCGCGGCCGCACTCGACATGCTCCCGCTCGTCCCTGCTGCTGGGGGACCGGCGCTCCCGCCACCCGTCACGCCGCCCTACACGCTCGTACGGCTCGTGGGCTTGTTCGTGGGGGTGCGGTTCCGCGAGGCGGGCGCGTGGGAGCTGGCGGACTGGCTCGCGGCGCCGCCGGGAGTGAACGGGCGCTGGGGTGGATGGGTGACCGTGACGGGGACGCCGCTGCGCGGTGGGGCATTGCGTGCGGGCGAGGTCGCGCTCGACGGCGCCTTCGGCGTGCAGGCGTTGGCGGCGCGCGCGACCGACGATCCTGCCTTCGCGCGGTGGCTCGCCGAACATGCCCCGTTCGGGCCGTGGCGGCGCATGGCGTACGGGCACGGCGAGCGGTGGCTGGGCCGCGCGCTCCACGGTGACGAGCATGACGCCGCCGGGCCGCCGTGGCGCACGTCGTCCCGGATTCGCGGTGTGGCATCGTGGCACCGTCGTCTGGCGGGTGGTCCCCCGTACGGCGGCCGTGCCATGCACGACCTGGCGAGCGCGCGCCATGCAGCGACGGGGCTCGCCTGGCTGGCGAAGGTGCCGCCACGCATGGGTCGAATGGGTGATCGGGCGGCGGAGACGGCTGCAGGCGAGCTCGCTGTTCGGCGGCCGCGTCGTGCTGCAGGCGGTACGCTCCCCGCCGCGGCGTCCACCGTTGCGACCACGCCGGCGCGCCTCCTCCCGCTCGTGGAGCCGGCATCACCACGCGCCTGCGCGGAAGCGTGGGCCGCGATCCGCCAGGAGACGGACGCGGTCCTGCGCGCGGGTGCAGCGCCGCAGGACGGGGTGCCGCCGGTCGGGGCGGGCGACGCGACGCCGGCCGAACGCCTGACGCGCAACCGGGCGATCTCGTCGGCCTATGCGCGTCTGGCGGCCGACGGTGACCCGCGCTTCCAGTGGGCGGGGCTGGCGAGCGTCGTCAGCACGCAGGCACACTGCTACATGCGCACGGCGAACGAGGCGGTGGGGAAGGGCGCCTTCACGGATTACCAGCTCGGCCGTGTGCCGGCCGGGCGTCGCTGGCGCGCCAGCTCGGGATCGTGCCCGCCGAGGCGGCCGAGGCGGTCTCGGCGGATCCGACGCGTTTCGGGGAGATGGCGGCACAGGTGCAGGCGGCGCTGTACGACACGAACCGCGAGATCTTCGCGGACATCTATCCCGCGTTGGCGATGTACAAGCGGCACGGGCTCACCGGAGTGCTCGGCGGGCCGGGGCAGTGCGGGGGGATGCGGCCGGACCGGGTGATGCCGGAGGAGTTACAGCTTGCGCTCAAGGAACTCGACGAAGGAAACGTCGGTGACGGCTCGCTCCTGATCGCGCAGTACGAGCAGATCCGGATCGTGCAGGAGCGGATCTACGATGATCCGGCGCGGCCGCTGGTCAAGCCGGCGATGCGGCTCAACCAGGCGATCGCGGCGGATCCACTCCTCCGACGGCCGGCCAGGCTGCTCTTCGGCGTGGCGCCGCCGGAGGTGGCGCTGAGCACGGAATGCGGAGACGGGACACCCGGCGTGTCGTTTCCGGGTGACATCACGGTGGCGCGCGATCGCGTGCGGTACTTCGAGCGCCTCAACGATGCTTTCGCTTCGAAGCCTGCATCCTGGCGCAGGGCGGCGCTGGAGCGGATCATGCGACGCGATCCGCTCACGGGCGGCCCTGACTACTGAACATGTCGCACTCGGACCGATCGGCACGCCTCCGTGCGTGGCTGCGAACGGCGATGAGGCTCTGCGCGTGGAGCTGTTCGGCGATCGTGGCGGGCTGCGGACTACAGGGAGAAGACCACATGGTGCAGAACGAGGACGCGTCGCGCTCCCCCGGTGCGGCGCCCGAGGTACGCGTTGCGATCGGCTGGACAACGCGCGACGTGATCGCGCGGAGCGACATGCCCGTCACATTCCCGGATGACGACCGCTCATCCGAGATAATCGAGTCGACGCCGTCGCGGCTGACGTACGTGGACAGTGCACATGGCTTCACGCTCCCACCCGGCCGGCTGCTCTGGATCGATCAGGCTGCGGGCCGTATCTACGCCGTGCGCGCGTCGCCGCACCTGGAGGCGCTGTCGGACACGGCAGCGGTGGCGCTCGCGACGGCCATCATCGAAAAGTTGGAGCAGCGTGGCTGGACCCGGCAGCCGGCGGTCGGCTCCGGCCCGGCGGGCGCCGTGGCGCGGGTGGCCGAGTTCGCGGCGAGCGGGCAGCCGGGCTTCGGCCCGGCGGACATCGGCGAGTGGCGCGTGCCGCGCAGCACCGCCGCGCACGCGCAGCTACCGCCCGCACCGCCAAGCCGGAATCGGTACGCGTACGATGGGCTACACGCCAACCTCAGCGTCGCGGCCCTAGCCTCCTCCAAGCAGCCGGGCGCCCCGCTGCGGCTCGTGATGGACATCAAGGTGAGTGACGACTTGATGCGCAATGCGCTCTCCCGGCTCATGGAATCCCGGCGAGCCCGCCTCGGGGGCGGCGTTGGGACGCTGCGATCCTGGGAGCTCGAGCCGAACGAGCCGCCGCCGACGGCCTCCGCGGCACCGCGCTAAGCGGTCGTCGCGACGCACCGAAGTGGCTGTCGAGCGGCACCTTCGTCGTCGCCCAGTCGCCGTGCCCTCGCGGTGACGCACGCGTGCGTGCGCCACCGCGATCGGCTCAGAACCGCCGCACGAGCCCGACCCCCACGCTCGCGTCGTGCACCGTGCGCTGCACCGGGACGCCGACCCACGCATCGAGCTGCACGAGCGCGCCGGGGAGCAGGACCACGCCCACGTCG
>JALOPO010000081.1 GCA_025453855.1 Gemmatimonadaceae bacterium | reverse complement strand
CCCGGCGACACGCCGCCTGGCGCGCGAGTCCACGTCCGCCTTCACGATGCGCACCTTCCAGAACTTCATCGCCGGCCAGTGGGTCGATCCCGCCACCGGTGCCCACTTCGAGAATCGCAATCCGGCCGACACGCGCGACCTGATCGGCCGCTTTCCCCGCTCGGGCGCGACCGACGTGCAGCGTGCGGTGGACAGCGCGCAGCGCGGCTTCGCCCGCTGGAAGCGCACGCCCGCGCCGGCACGTGGCGACGTGCTGCGTCGCGTCGGTGACCTCCTCACCGCGCGCAAGGAGGAGCTCGCCGACCTCATGACGCGCGAGATGGGCAAGCCCCTCGCCGAGACGCGCGGCGACGTGCAGGAGGGGATCGACACCGCCTACTACGCCGCCACGATGGGACGCCAGCTCTTCGGTCACACGGTGCCGAGCGAGCTCGCGAACAAGTGGGCGATGAGCTTCCGCCGCCCGATCGGACCGTGCGGCCTGGTGACGCCGTTCAACTTTCCGCTCGCCATCCCGACCTGGAAGTCGTTCCCGGCGCTCCTCTGCGGCAACAGCGTGATCTTCAAGCCGGCCGAGGACGTGCCGCACACGGTGACGGTCCTCGTCGAGGTGCTGCTCGAGGCGGGGGTGCCGCCCGATGTCGTGCAGCTCGTGCACGGCCTCGGTGAGGAAGTGGGGGCGGCGCTCGTGTCGCATCCCGACGTGCCGGTGATCTCGTTCACGGGGAGCACCGGCACCGGCGCGCTCGTGGGCGAGACGTGCGGGCGCATGCACAAGCGGCTCTCGCTCGAGATGGGCGGCAAGAACGCGCAGATCGTGCTCGATGACGCGGACCTCGACCTCGCCCTCGACGGCGTGCTCTGGGGCGCCTTCGGCACCACCGGGCAGCGCTGCACCGCGACCTCGCGCCTCATCCTGCAGGACGGGATCCACGACCGCTTCGTGGAGCGGCTCGCGGCGCGCGCCTCGCAGCTGGTGCTCGGTGACGGGCGCGCGGCGGGGACCGACGTGGGGCCGCTCATCAACGAGGCGAGCCGCGCCAAGGTCGAGGAGTACGTCGGGATCGGACGCGACGAGGGGGCGACGCTCCTCCTCGGCGGCGCGCGGGCGACCACCGACGCGACGGCGCACGGCTGGTTCTTCCAGCCCACCATCTTCACCGACGTCCGTGCCGGATCGCGCCTCGAGCAGGAGGAGATCTTCGGCCCGGTGCTGAGCGTGATCCGCGTCGCCGACGCCGACGAGGCGTTCCGCGTCAACAACGGCGTGCAGTACGGGCTCTCGTCGTCGCTCTACACGCGCGACGTCTCGCTCGCCTTCCGCGCGCTCAACGAGTTGGACAACGGCATCACCTACGTGAACGCCCCCACCATCGGCGCCGAGGCGCACCTGCCGTTCGGTGGCGTGAAGCAGACGGGCAACGGGCACCGCGAGGGTGGGTGGGAGGTCTACGAGTTCTACTCGGAGACGAAGGTCGGCTACGTCGACTACAGCGGCCGGCTGCAGCGGGCGCAGATCGACAACTACTGACGACCGGTGCCGGCACCGATGCGCGATGGCGTCGGTGCCGGCAGGGCGCGAAGCGGGCGCCGCCCGCGGAACGTCCGCGCCGCTCGCGCGTCCGAAGAGAGCGGGGGCACGCGATGGTGATGCGAGCTCGGCCGGCCGGCGGGGCGGGGTGCATGGTGGCGCTTGTCCGTGCGGCGTGCGGATGACTCCCGATCGGTCACCGGGCGCCGCTGGCGCTTGCCCTCGCGCCTGCCCCTCCCTTTGATTGCGCGTCGTGCATACGGGTGCCTCCCCCGATGCGCGGCTCCATCTCCCCGGCGATGCCCCCGATGGACGACTCCTCCACCAGCCCGGCCGTCTCGCGCGCCATCAGCGCGTCGGACAAGCGTGCGGCGCTCGACCGCGTGAACCAGCGGCGCGCCTTCACGTGGCTCTGGGAGTGGGCACGGAGCTTCATGACCACGGTGCTGGTCATCGTCGTGGTGCGCACCTTCCTCATCGACATCTTCCGCATCCCCAGCGCGAGCATGGAGGGGACGCTCCTCGTGGGCGACATCCTCTTCGTGAACAAGCTCGCGTACGGGGCGGAGGTGCCGTTCACGCACCAGCGGCTCCCGGCGATCAAGGCGCCGCAGCGCGGTGACGTGGTCGTCTTCGAGTGGCCGGTGGACCGCACCAAGACCTTCGTGAAGCGCCTCGTGGGGTTGCCGGGCGACACGCTCTCCATGCGCGGCGGCACGCTCTACGTGAACGGGGAGGCGCAGCAGGAGGGCTTCGCGCGGCGCGAGCCATCCGGGCACGACACGTACGGGCACGAGTTCGACTGGCTGCGCCGGGCGCTCATCCCGGCCGCCCACGCGACGGCAGGCGCGCAGCCGTCGCGCAACACGTGGGGACCGCTCGTCGTCCCCTCGCACAGCGTCTTCGTCCTCGGTGACAACCGGGACAACTCCTCCGACAGCCGGTATTGGGGCTTCGTGCCGGACTCGCTCCTGCGCGGGCAGCCCCTGGTCGTCTACTACAGCGTTGCTCCCGACTCGCTCGCGCCGGGCCCGTGGCTCCGGCGCATCCGCTGGCAGCGGATCGGCGAATGGGTGCATTGACGATGTCGCGGCCGCGCACGGGGAACGCGCGGCCTCGGTCCCCAGACGGTCGCGGCGCCATCCGGCGCCGTGCCGTGCCCGTCCCACCGGTCGTCGCGCAGGAGTTCTCCCCATGCCCGCACCCACGCGCCGCAAGCTCGCCTCCGACGAGGGCTCGCTCGATCAGTACCTCAAGGACATCAGCCACTACCCGCTGATCTCGCGCGAACGCGAGGCCGAACTCGCCCGGCAGATCCGCATCGGCGATCGCGAGGCGCTCGACACGCTCGTTCGCTCGAACCTGCGCTTCGTCGTCTCGGTGGCCAAGAAGTACCAGAACCAGGGCGTCGCGCTCTCGGACCTGATCAACGAGGGCAACCTCGGCCTCATCCGGGCGGCCCACAAGTTCGACGAGACCAAGGGGATCAAGTTCATCTCCTACGCGGTCTGGTGGATCCGGCAGGCGATCCTGCAGGCGCTGGCCGAGCAGAGCCGCATCGTGCGCGTCCCGCTCAATCGCGCCGGTGCGCTGCACCGCATCGGCAAGCGCGCCAACGCCATGATCCAGGAGCTGGGCCGCGAGGCGACGCACGAGGAGATCGCGCGCGAGATGGAGATCACCACCGAGGAGGTGGCGCGCACGATGGCCATCGCGCAGGGGCACCTCTCGCTCGACGCGCCCATGGCCCCGGGCGAGGAGAACCGCCTCGTCGACTACCTCGCCGACGTCGATCGCGTCGCCCCCGACGAGGAGTACTTCGAGAAGGCGATGGTCGAGGTGGTCGCCGGCGCCATCGACCGGCTCAAGGAGCGCGAGGCGCGCATCATCCGCCTCTACTTCGGCCTCGACGGCCAGGAGCCGATGACGCTCGAGGAGATCGGCGTGGTGCTGGGCATCACGCGCGAACGCGTGCGGCAGATCAAGGAGAAGGCGCTCTCGCGGCTGCGCCACGTGAGCACGGCCCGCGCGCTCGAGTCGTTCTACGCATCCTGAGACTGCCTGGCGCGCCACGCGCGCCCGGCGTCGCACGCCAGCACGGCACCGATTCCCGAACGAACACCGAAGGCTTGCCGCGCTGTTCGGATCCGGACATGTTGTGTTCGGACCCGAACAGAGAGGCCGATGGCTCGTCGTGCGACCGTTCCACCCGCCACCGCGCCAGGGAGCGCGGGGGCGCTGATCGCGCTCTTCACGTCCATCGCCGATCGGTGGCAGCTCACCACCGGGGAACGGTGCCGGCTGCTCGGCGAGATCGGGCGCACCACGCTCTGGGACTGGACGCGTGGCCATGCGCCGCGGGCGCTCTCCTTCGACACGCGGGAACGGATCGCCCACTGCGTCGGCATCGACGTCGCGCTGGCGCGCTTCTACGGGGCGGGAAGTCCGCTCGCCGTCTCGCACCTGCGCCGTCCGCGGACCGCCCCCGACGGCGCCCACGCCGCGATCGACGTGATGCTCGGGGGCTTGCCGGGGTTGGCCGCGGTCCGTCGCCAGGTCGAGGCGCTGGGTGGCGGCGCGCTCGTCGCCACGCTCCCCGCGAGCGGCCGGGCCTACGAGCTCGCGCGCCCGTTCCCCGACGCCCCGCGCCCCGCGTGAGCGCCGCCGCGCTCGACCCCGCCGACTTTCCCCGCGCCACCGACCTCGCCGGCCGCACCGTCGCCCGCATCGTCGCCGGCGACGCGCAGCCGCTCGCGCTCCTCGACACGCTCTACGGCGCGCAGGCGCCGCTCGCGCTCGCCCTGCTCGCCGAGCATGACGCCACGCTCCAGCCGCAGCTCGGGCACGTGCAGCTCGTCGATGCCGACGACTGGCCCGCGACGCCAGGCGCCGGCTGGCTGCTCGCCCCGTTCGTGCGCGATCCGCTCCCCGCCACGCGCTTCAGCGGTGGAGGCTTCGGCGTCTGGTATGGCGCCACGACCGTGGAGACGGCGCTGCGCGAGGTCGGGCACCACCTCGCCGCCTGGTTGCGCACCACGGCCGCCGAGTCGCCGGCGACGCTCCCGCGGCTCGAGCTGGCGGCCGAAGTGGCCGAGCCGGCACACCGCCTCGTCGACCTGCGCGGCAAGGCGGCCGAGCGCGCCGCGCCGCTGCTCGATCCGCACAGCTATGCCTGGTCACAGCCGTTCGGCGTGGCGTGCCGCGACGCGCGCGAGTGGGGGATCACGTGGCCGAGCGTGCGCGATCCGGGCGGGACCTGCCTGGGTGTGCTCCGTCCGCCGGTGATCGCGGCGGTGCAGCCCGTGGCCGCGTGGCAGGCACACTGGGACGGGCGCCGGGTGAGCTGGGGCGCTGGTTGAGATGGTGGAAGTCATGGCTATCTTCCACCATCGCACCGGAGGGAGGGCGGTATGGCGCTCAACATCAAGAACGCACGCACGCACGAGCTCGCGGCACGGCTCGCCAGCGTGACCGGCGAGAGCATCACCGAGGCGGTGACCAGGGCGATCGAGGAGCGACTCGGGCGCGTGGAGCGGCGGCTCGATCCGGAGTACGTGCAGCGGGAGCTCGAGAAGATCCAGGCGTGGTTCCGCGAGCAGCCGGTGCGCGATCCGCGATCCGGCGACGAGATGCTGTATGGTGACGATGGCCTGCCGCGCTGACGCATGCTGCTCGACACATCCATCATCGTTGCGCTTGCCCTCGCGGAGCCGGAGACGGACCGCCTCGTGACCGTCCTGCGCCAGGCGCGCCACCCGGTGATCGGCGTGCAGAGCATCATCGAGGCGTCATGTGTCCTGCAGCAGCGCGTGCATGCGGGTGCCGACGCTCGGGTCGACACGCTGCTCGGCATCCACCGGATCGAGGTGGTCGAACTTCCCGTGGAGGCGGCGCGTTACGCGCGCGCGGCGTGGAGCCAGTACGGCAAGGGCATCGGCACCCCCGGCGTCCTGAACTTCGGTGACTGCCTCGTCTACGGCCACGCCCGTGCGCTCGGCCTCCCGCTGCTCGCCAAGGGCGACGACTTCCGTCGCACCGACCTCGCACTCGTCGACTACTGATTTCCGATGGCCCAGACACATTCGTTCGACGTGACCACCGGTGTCGACCTGCAGGAGGTCGACAACGCCGTGAACCAGGCGCAGAAGGAGGTCGCGCAGCGCTACGACTTCAAGGGCGCCACGGCGGAGATCGAGTTCAAGCGCGGCGAGAGCCTCATCGACCTCAAGGCCGACGGCGAGTTCCGCATGACGGCGCTCGTCGACATCCTGCAGGCCAAGCTGATCAAGCGCGGCGTGCCGGTGAAGAACCTCGACTTCGGCGACGTGAAGCCCGCCGGCGGCGACACCGTGGTGCGCACGATCAAGCTCAAGATGGCGCTCGACGGCGAGACCGCGAAGAAGGTCGCGGCGGCGATCAAGGCGGCGAAGCTGAAGAAGGTGCAGGCCGCGATCCAGGGCGACCAGGTGCGCGTCTCGGCGCCCGACAAGGACGCGCTGCAGGAGGCGATCGGCGTGCTGCGGGGGGGCGACTTCGGCGTCGAGCTCACGTTCGGCAACTACCGCTGACCGGCCCTGGCCGTCGCCGGCCGGCGTGCCCGCTCCGTGGCGCGTACGCCCGAGCGCGGGGCGCGACGATCGCCTCGCGTGGTGCGACCGGCTGTGGCCGCCGCCCGCCCGGGGTAGCTTTCGCCCCGGTCGCCGGGGCATGTCGCGCCGGCGCGTCCTCCACCGGACCGCGCGTGAAGGTCGGCTTCATCACCCTCGGCTGCGACAAGAACACCGTCGACACCGAACGCTACCTCGCCCAGCTCACCGCCTACGGGGCCGAGCAGGCCACGGCGCTCGACGAGGCCGAGGTGATCGTCGTCAACACCTGCGGCTTCATCGACGCCGCGAAGCAGGAGAGCATCGACGCGATCCTCGAGGCGGCGCGCCACAAGGTCGACGGCGAGTGCCGTGCGGTCGTGGCGCTCGGCTGCATGGTGCAGCGCCACCAGGCCGAGCTCGCGGAGGCGCTTCCCGAGGTCGACCTCTTCCTCGGCACCACCGACGTCGACCGCCTCGTCCCCGAGCTGCAGGCGCGCGGCCTCGTGGGCGAGGCGCCGGTGATCCATCCGGGCGAGCGCCTCTTCGGCGGCGGGCTGTCGCACGTGCGCTACCTGAAGGTGAGCGAGGGGTGCGATCACGGCTGCGCCTTCTGCGCGATCCCGCTCATGCGCGGGCGCCACCGCTCGTTCGCGCTCGCCGACGTGGTGCGCGACGCGCAGCTGCTCGAGCTGCAGGGGGCGCGCGAAGTGAACCTGGTGGCGCAGGACCTCGCGCACTACGGGCGCGATCGCCGCGACGGCACGGCGCTCCCCGAGCTCCTCGAGGCGCTCGTGCGCGAGACGTCGATCCCGTGGTTCCGCAACCTCTATCTCTACAGCGCCGGCATCACGCCGCGCTTCCTCGAGGTCGTGGCCGCGCAGCCGCGCATCCTCCCGTACCTCGACATGCCGATCCAGCACGG
>JALOPO010000544.1 GCA_025453855.1 Gemmatimonadaceae bacterium | reverse complement strand
ACCCTCGCCATCGGCGCCCTCCTCGTGGCGCTCGGCGGCTACGCGTACACCGGCAGCGTCTCGCGCAGCGCGATGACGCTCATCCCCGCCTTCTTCGGCCTCGCCTTCATCGCCCTCGGCCTCCTCGCGCGGCGCGGCGACGCGATGCGGCGCCATGCGATGCACGCGGCGGCGGCGCTCGCGCTCGCCGGCATCGTCGCCGGCACCGGGCCGCTCGCGATGGGCGGGACGACCCGCTTCCCGCCCCTCATGATCCAGGCGACGACGGGGCTCATGGTGCTCTGCGCGATCCTCCTCGCGCTCGCGGTGCGCTCGTTCGTGCAGGCGCGGCGGGCGCGACGCGGGGCGACGGCAGGGTAGCGCGCACGCGGGGGAGCGCCCCAGGGCGCGGAGGGCGGCTCGCGAACGCGAAACCCTCGGCCCCAGCCGCGCGTATCGCCCGCATGCTCCCCCTCCAGCCCCCGGGCGCCCCGGCGCCACCGCCGGCGCCACGCGTGCAATCGCAGGTTCCGGCCACCGATGCGATGCCGGCCGTGCCGCCGCCCGCCGACGCGCAGCAGCTGCAGGCGCTCCGCGCGCGCGATCGCGAGCTGCGCGAGGCCATCGGTGACGCCGCCGACGATCGCACCGATCTCGCCGAGTCGCTGCGTCCGGGCGAGGACGGCCCCGCCCCGTCGCCGGCAGTGAGCGGGGGCATCGAGGCGCGCATCGGCGTCATCGACGAGCGCATCCTCCGCCTCGAGCTCGAGCGCGACGCGATCGACCGCGCCATCGCCCAGGCACCGCGCGAACTCATCGCGCGCGAGGAGCGCGCGGCGGGAAGCGACGCCTCGGTCGCCGCCACCGCACGCGAGCGCGGCTTCGACAACGGGATGGCGGCCGGCCTGCCGATCGGCATCACCCTCGGCATGCTGCTCATGCTCGCGATCGTCGCCGTCCGCCGCGCGCGGGCGCGACGCCGGACCTCGATCGATGGCAGCGTGACCTCCGCCGAGCGCGCGACGCTGCAGCTCAGCGCGGCGGTGGAGGCGATGGCGATCGAGGTCGAGCGGATCGGCGAATCGCAGCGCTTCCTCACGCAGCTGTTCTCGGATCCGCGCGTGGCGCGCGTCCCGGAGCCGGTGCGGCGTCGCGAGGCGCACGACACGCCGCACTGATCCATTCCCTCACATCCACGGAGCGTGTGCGCGGCTGTGGGGGTGGCGTGACCCGGCGCGATTTGGCATTACCCGGCATGACCAGACATGCCAAGGTTGCGATTGCCCTGCCGGCAGGCCTGCTCGCCGAAACGGACTCGGTGGCGCGCCGCCTCGACCGGTCGCGCAGCTGGGTGGTTGCCGAGGCGCTCCGGCGCTATGTCGCCGATGTCGAGCGGGCGGCACGGGACGGGCTCGATGCATCGCGGCGGCACCAGCTCGACCGCGACCTCGCCATGACGGCCGAACAGCGAGTGCGCGAGGCGGAAGCGGTGGCGGTCATCGGTGGGCAGCCCGGTGCCCCGCTCGAGCAACCACACCGATTCGCCACGTACGACGACTTCGTCCAGTGGCGCCGCGCACGCGACGATGGCTGACACGCCGCGCACCCGCGTGGCTCGGGTCTGCGCGCTCCTCGTCGCCGCCGACCTCCTCGTGCTCGAGGCGATCAAGCAGGCGCGCCCGCCCCGGCCCCGCACACCGGCGCCGGCTCGCGCGCCCACGCCGGGAGCACCGTCGCGGCGCGCACGCGCGACCAGCGCCAGCGGCGCCAGTCGGTCGGCGCATCGGCGCGACGCGCCATCTCGTGCAACGCGGCGCGCAGCTCGCACCGCAGCGCCGGATCCGGCACGCGCGCGAGCAGCACCGGTGCACGCGCGGCGAGCACCGGCGCGGCATCGAGGTCGAGCGTGCGCAGGTAGGCGGCGTCGAACTCCCGCCCCGCGAGCGCCCGCGCCGTGTTCACGCTCGCGATGCGCGCATCGGGGTTCACGACATGCAGCGCGAGCACCATCGCCCAGGCCGAGACGAGCGTGCCGAGCGCGAACTGCGCGACGCGGCCGCGCAGGAGCGTGACCGCGGCCCAGGCGAAGACGGCGCCGAGCCACACCATGAACGCCGAGGCGTGGAAGCGGTCGCGCGTGAGGCCGAAGGCGTCGAGGTAGAGCGCCATGCGATCGCCCGCCGACACCAGCAGGAGCCCGACGAGCGCGATCAGCAGTCCGGCCGCCACGCGATACCCGCGCGGCGTGTGCGACACGACGGGGGCATCGGCGAGGGGCGACAGGTCGTCGACGGGCGCGGGATCACCGGCCACGGCATGCGTCACGAGCAGCAGCGGGAGCACCAACGAGCAGCAGCGGGAGCACCAGCGCCGCCACCGTCACCAGCTCGAAGAAGCCGCTCCGCGCGTACTCGGCCACGGTGAGGCCGGCGGCCTGCAGCGACGCGGCGCCGCCGAAGAACCAGCGCAGCTGCAGCACGCCGAAGCCGAGGAAGAGGAGGTCGACGAGGGCGAGGACGACGATCATCTCGCGTGCGCCGATGCCCGACGCGCGGAGGCGCGTGCGCAGCTGCGCGCCGATGCCGGCGAGCGTATCGGGGTGCGCGGGATCGTGCGACGTCGGGCGATCGAGGAGCGCCGCGAAGAGCGCGCCGCCCGTGACCCAGGCGAGGAGCGTGATCACGACGACGTGCGACGCGAGCGTGCCGCCGTCCCAGGCCACGAGCTGCTCGAGCAGCCGCTCGAAGGCGCGATCGGCCGACATGAGCAGCCCGGCGAAGACGAGCAGCACCGGCAGGGCGAGGATCGTCCCGCGTGCGACGCTTCCGAGCCCGCGGGCCGCGAGGCCGCGCGAGACCGCGGAGGACGCCACCGCCGTGGCGGCGAGCCGCGGCCCGCCGGCGGCGACCCGCACGCCCGTCAGCGCCGCGCCGGCCACGTAGCGCACCGGGCCGGTGCGCTCGATGGCGAGCGTGTCGCC
>JALOPO010000543.1 GCA_025453855.1 Gemmatimonadaceae bacterium | reverse complement strand
TTTCGCACCGTCGTCACCAACGAGGTCGCGATCGACCAGTACGCGATGGACTACGGCGCCGCGTCACGCGACCTGACGATTCCGGCCGGCGGCGGCACCGCGATCCCGTTCGGCGCGCCGGCCGCGCGCCGCTATCTCTCGCTCCAGCACGAGCTCCTCGTCTCGCAGGCGCTCGGCGATCGCTGGCGCGTGAGCGGCATCATGTTCAGCGCCGTGCACACGACCGACCTCGGTCGGCTGCGTGGCGACGCGCTGCAGCTGCAGGGCGGTGCCTTCCTGTCGCGCACCTTCCGCCCCACGCTGCAGCTCGGCGCGGGCGTGCTCGCGATCAACGTGTATCCATATGTCATCCCGACCGTGCGCTACCTGCACGTGGGCCGGAAGTGGCGCGCCGACATCCTCATTCCGCGCGGCGAGGCCTTCTACGAGGTCACGCCCGCCTTCGAGGTCGGCGCGCAGTTCCGCTTCTTCGGCAACCGCTGGGACATGAACGACGAGAACCCCACGCTCCGCGGTCGCACGACGATGACCTTCACGCACGTCGGCCCCGCCTTCAACTGGCGCCCCGTGCCGAAGGTCGTCCTCACCGGCGACGCCGGTCTCCTGCTCCGCCGCTTCCACGTCGACGCGGCGACGCCGTTCATCCCCGGCTCCAGCCTCGCCGGTGCGCTCGGGCCGAGCACGCGGGTCGGCACCTTCGACCCGTCCCCCAGCGGCTACGCCCGGCTCCGCGCCACCTGGTTCCCGTGACCGTTCCCGTCGCGCGTGGCGCATCCCTCGCGTGATCGGCGCCGCACCAACGGCCGGCCGCGATGATGCGATGGAACGCGAAGCCTCGCGATGAAAAGACATGTGATGTGTGCTCCGTGCCCGGAAACCCTCCGAGCACGGAGCCCACATCCATCAGTCGGCCATCGCGTCACGTCGCGATCCCATCGCATCATCGCGGCCCGCCGTGGCAGTACCGGTGCTCTCCCCCCGCACCGACGTCTCCGCCCTCCGGTCGTCTCGGCTTCTCCGCTTTCCCTACGTGTTCGAGATCTGCAACTGCTGGAAGAGCGGAGGAACAGAGACAACCGGAGCACGGAGGTTCGTGGAAATCGCGCCACCCTGACGCACCGCAGGCCTCCGCCACCGACGCCTCAGAACCGCGCCTCGAGCGACACGTCGAGCCGCGTGATGCGCAACGGATGGATCCCGCGCGACAGGTCGAAGCGCAGCGCGCCATCGAGGATCGACAGCCCGGCGCCGAAGCCGCTCATCGGGCGACCCGGTGACGCGTAGTCGGCGCGACGTCCCGCCCAGCCGATGTCGTAGAACACCGATGGCCGCACCGCCGCGCCGGGCGACCAGGTGAGCTCGTTCCGCGCGAACCAGTAGCTGTCGCCGATGTTCGTCCCCGAGAGCTGCCCGCGCACCGTCCGCAGCCCGCCGACCGTGAAGGCGCGCTGCACCGGCACGCTGTCGGTCGCCGTCCCGGTGCTCCCGGTCACCGCCAGCCCGAGCCAGCGCGCGAGGCGCTTGCTCACCGTGAGCTCCACCAGCCCGCGCGCATACGCCTGCGTCCCCGCCGCCGCCTCGGTGCGCACGTCGCTGAGCAGCTGCCAACCGGCGGGATCGAGTCCGCGACTCGTGCGCCCCTCGCGCACCGGGAGGTCGCGCAGCGCAACGCTGTTCGCCAGGTTGCCGAAGACACTGAAGTTGGTCTGCGCCCGCGCCGCATCGTGTCGCTCGGCGAAGACACGCACCCCCACCGGTCCCGCATTCGTCGTGCGCGTCCAGCTGCCCTCGGCCCCCCAGACGCGGAAGTAGAGTCCCTCGTCACGTCCGTACAGGAACGCGCCGAGCCCCGCGCCGAAGGTCAGCGGATCGCCGAACTCGTTCATCGCGCGCAGCCGTCGGTAGACCGTGCCGCCGATCGTCGTCCGCCCGTTCGAGCGGTCGAGCCCCAGCTCCGCGTTCGGCGACCAGTCGCCCACGCCGATGCGCGCCTCGGCGCGCGCCGTGTACCCCTTGCCGAGCTGCATCCGCACCGACGGGCCCCACGACAGCGCCTCGACGCGGTTGTAGCGCACCCGGTTCGTCCCCACCTCGTATGTGGGGCGCTGCGGATACCACGCCGGCACCAGCGAGAGGTCGAGCGCCGACGCCAGCTGCTCGGCGTCCTTCATGCTGAACACCTGCTCGTTCGGGTCGTAGGCCGACGCCGGGAGCTCCTTCGAGGTGAGCAGCGCCATGCTGTCGCACGGCACCCGCACCGCATACGCGAGCTCGCCCTCGAAGCGCGTCTGCGTGCGCGTGTAGAAGCCGGTCTCCCTGCACGACCGCTCGCGCACCGCCGTGCGCGCGGCGCGCCGCACCGCCCCCGCCACCGAGTCGCGCACCTCGCGCTGCCGCCGCGTGAAGAGCGTGTCGGTGGGCGCCCCCTCCTTGAGCAGCGCCTTCGCCGTGATCAGCGAGTCGACGAGCCGCGCGCTGTCGGGCGGGAGCTGCGAGTAGCGCCACCCCACCTGCCGCGCGCGCCGGCGACGCTCGGTCTCGATGCTGTCGCGCGCCTCCTGCGACAGCGGCGCCCCGCCGCCGCCGAAGCCGATGTTCAGCGTCCGCGCCTGCCGCGCCGAGTCGGTGACCTGCGGCGGGAGCGCCGCGAAGTCGAACGTGCCGTTCACCTCCTCGTACTTGTAGCTCTCCTGCACCGTGATCGGCATCTTCACGAACGCCGCCTGCGCGTACCCTTCGGCGCGGTTCACGCGCGGCAGCCAGAAGCGCCCTTCCATGAGCGCGTACTCGGTCGTCACCAGCGTGAGGTCGACGCGCAGCGGGTTGGTGAGCTGCGTGACCCACCCCGGCGGCGAGTCCTCCTTGATCGACTTGAGCCGCGCGTCGCGGTTCTTCGAGGTGTCGCGCGTCCTCGTTCACGAAGTTCCAGACCTCGAACGGGGCCGCGAGTCGGTACGCCGCGCGCACCAGCTGCCCGCTCCCGGCATCGAACCAGAACGACCCCACGAAGCTGCGCCACTCCGGCTTGCGCGCCGTCACGCGCATCTCGCGCAGCGTGATCCGCTCGCCGTTCGGCAGTGCGAAGCGGATCGAGTCGCCGAGCGCGTAGCGGTAGTACGCCTCGCTCCCGGTCGCGAGCGGGTGTGCGAAGCCATTGTTCTCGTTGACCTCCTCCTTCACCACCGTCGACCCCGGGATCCAGAGCGTCTCGCGCCCCGGGTAGTACGGGAGCGGCACGAGCTGGTCCTCGATCCCGGTGATCGACACCGCGCCGCCGGGGGTCGTGTTGCGCTGGGCGAGGGGCTCGATCCACATCCCCTTGCCGCGCTGCCAGCGCACGCGCGCCACCGTCTCGTTGCGGTAGAGGAGCCGGTTGCGCATGAGCGCGCCGGTGCCGAGCCCCACCGAGAGTCGCGACGAGGTCTTGGCGACGTAGCCGCGGAGCGCCGAGTCCTGCGCGGTGCGGGCGCGGCGCGCGAGCTGGAAGAGGGCGCGCGTCGGGTCGTCGGCGAAGGCGCTCGATGCGAGCGCGGCCGTGACCGGGCGACGCCGGATCGAGCGACGCGTCGCGGTGTCGGCCGGTGGATCTGCCACCTGCGCCTGCAGCAGGAAGGCCACGGTCGTGAGCAGCATGCCGGGCGGACGATGAGGGAGACGGGCGCACGGGGGCGCACGGGGGCGCACGAGGTCGCGCGCGTCACGCCCGTGGGCGCGCCGCGTCGCCGTGAGCCTACGGTCCGCACGCCGACAGGGTTCCACGCGGCGATGCCGTTCGGGCATTCCCCACGCTGGTGAACGGATGTGGGCGCGCCGATACCAGCCAGCGCACGCGATGGTGCACCGGCGACCCCCCCGGCCGCATGCGTCGCGCCGCACCCCGATGGCACGCGACGCCCCCCCGCGCGTTCCGGTCGCCAGCCCACACCTAGTCATGAGCCACGACATCGGTCCCCTCGTCCCCAGCCGACTCTCCGCGGAGGATCCGTCGGGGCTGCGCCGACGCCTCACCGCGGTGCTGCAGTCCTCGCCCGGCCCGACGGTCTGCGTCGCCGGGACGGACGGCTCGGACGTGATGCTCTCGGGGAGCGCGATGCTCCAGCTCGGCCTCGACCGGGCCCGCGACCTGGCCGCGGCGGGCATGCGGCGCGGCGACGTGCTCGCTTCGGCGCCGCGCGGCGCGGCGCGCGTGGTCGACCTCGTGGCGTCGCTGCTGGGCGAGTACGTGTACTGGCCGGTGGACGACGCGGCGGCGGTGCTCGCCGGTCCCACGGTGAGCGACTCGCTCGTCCCGCTCGTCTGGCGCGCGAGCGCCGCGGCCAGCGAGGGCGCCGCACGCACCGGGTCGCTCGACGATGCGCCCGCGGTGGTCCCCTATCGCCTCCCGCGTGCGATCGCGGAGGCGCTCGCCCCGGCCGGTGCGCACGTGCGTGCGCTCGTCGACGATGGCGCGGGCCGCCCCTTCGCCATCAATGCGCAGACCATCGCGCGCCTCGGCACTCTGCGTCGCCCCGCCCACGAGCGCGGTGGCGCTGCTGCTCGACCTGCTGCCGGGCCTCGCGGCGCGCCAGGTGCTCGTCCTGCCACCCGAGGACGGCTGGACGTCGGACGGCCTCGTGCGCGCCCTCGCGCGCTACCGCCCCGACTCCATCTCGATCACCGTCGCGCAGGCGCGCACGCTCCTCGGCACGCCGATCACGCACGATGCGGTGCAGGCGCTCGGCCGGGCGCGCGTGCTGCTGGCCGACACGATCCCGGTGCCGCTCACCGTGCGCCGCACCTTCCTGCTCTGCAGCGCGCGGGTGGACGTGGGCTACGTGCTCCCGGAGTGCGGCGACGCGGTGCTGGTGCGGGAGCGGCGGGTAAGGGGGCGGTGAGCGCCCCCTCGAGCGAGGCCACGGTGCGCGCGGGGGTGCCGTGCGTCGTGCGCACATGCGCGACCGGTGCGTGCGCCGATCATGACTCGCCACTCTGCATCACGGAATGCGTGTGATGCTCATGTGGCCCTTCCTCACCGGGCCCGACGGGCGGCCGCAACGCGCGAACGGTGGAGCACCATGAACGGCGCGCGGGAGCGCGGCGCGGCTCGCCCGCGCGCCGTGTCTACATGGCCAGCGTCACCAGATGCGCGAAACGCTCGTCCAGGATGTGGTTCTGCTGATAGCTTCCGTTGCGCGTCGGATCCCACACCCAGTATCGCGTCGTGCCGACGGCGATCAGGAGCACCTCCGTCACCTGCGACCGGAACGGTTCAGGATGCAACGTCCGCGTGACGTCCACAGCGCGGGCACACGCGAGGCTGTCCGTCACGATGGCGACAGTCATCGTGTCGCTGATGAACGGGAGCCCCGAGAGTTCTCTGGCACGCACACTGCGGCTGTCCGTCATCGAGACCAGGCGCCGAACGTTTGACAGCACGATTGCGGACCATCCACCCGTCTCAACGCATGGCCCTGTCGCTCCGGCGCGAGGCACCGCGAGATCGCGGCTTCCGGCAGCGACACACACGGAGGGGGCAGCCGCAAGGGCAAGCAGGCGGATCACGACCGAACGCACGCGAACTCCACGATGAGTGACGTGGTGAGCACGATGCCAACGCGCATTGGGCTCGCCAACGAGCCCAGGACGGTTGCTGCGGCGCTGGACGCAGGGGGTACCGAGCATGGAATGGCGCTGACGTCTCACGACCAGGCAGACCGGTTGACAATGGCTTCGTCGAGAGTCTTCATGACACATTCCGGGACGAATTCCTGGACACGCACTGGTTCGTGAGCCTGCCGAGGCGCGCGAGCTGATCGAGGCGTGATGGATCCAGTCCGATACGGAGCGGCCGCCTCAGTGCTTGGGAGGCAGAGCCCCGAGCGCACACGCCGACGAACAGCGAGCGATAGAGAACGGCAGCGAGCTCGAGTCGCGCGAACGGTTCGGTGTACCGGCTCAGGGGGCAGGTCGATTGTAGCTCCACCGCGCGCCGCTGGCGGACACTCCCGGCCGACCCCCTTGCCCGGATCCGACAGGTGACTCGTTCGTACAGTCCGTGGCATGGCTGACGAGTCGATCGCCTCCCCTTCCCCGGGATCGCTCGCGGCCCATGCCAGTCGCTCGGCGCGCGGCTCGCCCGCGCGCCGTGTCTACATGGCCAGCGTCACCAGATGCGCGAAACGCTCGTCCAGGG
>JALOPO010000080.1 GCA_025453855.1 Gemmatimonadaceae bacterium | reverse complement strand
GCCGGACGCCGGCGCTGATCCTCGCGCGCTCGCCGGAGCGCGTCATGCGGGATCGTGGCCTTGCACAGCGTGGTACGGCAGGAAGCTGCAGGCAGAGCAGGGGACGGCAGGGCAGTCTCCTCGAATGAGGAGCGGGGCGATGGGCGGTTGCCCATCGCCCCGCTGTCATTGCGGCAGGCGCAGAATCACATCAAGTGATCCACCATCGCAGGACACGGCGATCGATCGTCACGCCCGTGCGATCAGCGATCAGTCCTGCCGTCCCCTGCCTGTCGCTGCAGTGCCCTGCTCTCCAACCGGCAGTTGCCCCGCACCGATGCTCGTGCGACGCACACCGAACGAGCCTGACTCACTGCGTCGCCGCCGACGGGATCGGGCGCGCGGCGTTCTGCCTGGCGGCGATCGCGTCCTCGATGATGCGCGCGAGCTGGTCGTACGACGGCACGCCCGGGACGGCGCGGCCGTCGACGTAGAAGGTGGGTGTCCCGGCAACCTGCTGCGTCAGCCCGAACGCGTAGTTCGCGCGGATGCGCCCCTCGTGCGTGCTCGCGTCCATGCACGCGTTCCACTTGCCCATGTCGAGGCCGAGCTGCTCGGCATAGCCGGCGATCACCTTGCGCGGCGACTTCGTCACCATGCCGTTCCACTCCGCCTGCCCCTCGAGCAGCCGGTCGTGCAGCGGCCAGAACTTCCCCTGGTCGTCGGCGCACGCGGCGGCGTTGTGCGCCGGCATCGTGTTCGGGTGCGCGTTCACGAGCGGGTAGTCGTAGAAGGTGAAGCGGATCTTCCCCGTCTCGATGTAGTTCTTGCGGATGTCCGGCTCCATCAGCACGCCCACACGACCGCAGGTCGGGCACTCGAAGTCGGCGAACTCCCAGACCTCCACCGGCGCATCGGCCTTGCCGACGGTGTAGCCGCGGGCCTGCTTCGCGAGCAGCGTGTCGCCCGGCACCGGCATCACCGGCGGCGGGGCGGGCGGCTTGTTGGTCACCGTGTAGCCGATGAAGGCGGCCCCGGCGAGCCCCACCACCGCGAGGAGCCCGAGGAACTTCCCGTTCCCACCCTGCTTGCGCACCTGCACGCTCACGTTGCGTCGTCCTCGTCGTCGGGCGTCCAGTCGGTGGGCGCCCAGTCGGTGGCCTCGCTCCCCCGCGCATCGGCCACGATCCGCCGGTGCTCGGCGATCTCGGGCGTGTCGTAGGTGCAGCGGACCATGTAGTGGAAGAGCTCCGAGCGCACGTCGCCCAGGAGCCGGAGCAGCTCGCCCGCATGACGCAGCAGGGCGCCCTCCCCCTGCAGCGCCGTCAGCCGCCGCGCGAGGTCGGCGAGCTGGAGCTCGAGCGCGCGGGCGCGCTCGTCACCATACGTCTGCTCGTCGTCGCTCACGGGCACTCCGGTGCGGGGCGGATCGCCGCCAGCGCGAGCAGCACGCCCCGCAGCACGGCGACCGCGAGCGCGAAAGCTGGACGGCGCGGCAGAGCGAGGCAACGGCGCCGCATCCGTTCCGCGCCCCGTCGGCTAGATTCGGGCGTGGCCTCACGACCACCCGTCCTCCCCACGCCGGCCAGCGCGCGCCCCCCGGTCGCCGCGCCCCCGCAGCGCCGGCTCCCGCCGCTGCGCACCGTCCTCCCGGACGCCGGGCTCGACGCCGACTACCTCCGCCTGCCGGTGGGACCGGGCGCGATCCACGCGTACCGCTACGGCCATGGCGGCCCGCCGGTGCTCCTCCTGCACGGCTTCACCACCCATGCGCCGCTCTGGCGGCGCGTCGCGCCGCTCCTCCTCGCGCGCGGCTGCATGGTGATCGTCCCCGACCTGCTCGGCTTCGGGGAGAGCGATCGTCCGCCCGGCGGGCCCTACACCATCGCCGCGCAGGCCCGGCACCTCGATCGCGCCCTCGCGCTGCTGCGCGTGCCGCGCGTGCTCGCGGTGGGACAGGACCTCGGTGGTCGCATCGTGCGCCGGCTCGCGGCCATGCGCCCCGAGCGCGTGGCCGGGTTGGTCCTGCTCGCCCCCGGCGCGCCGATCGACGAGCCGGAGCCCGAGATCGTCGCCGTGCAGCAGCAGACGGGGCCCGCACTCCTCGAGATCTCGAGCCGACCGCTGGGCGTCGTCGACCTGCTGCTGCCGGCGCTGCGCGAGGCCGTGCACGAGGGATCGAGCATCGACGCCACGCGCTTCGCGCGCTACGCGGCGCCGTATACCGGACCGCTCGGTGCGAGACACCTGCTCGATCTCGCGCGCGCGATCACCGAGGATGCCGATGTCTCGGTCGCACCGCCGCTCGCCGTCCCGGTGACCATCGTGCTCGGCGAGCACGACCCGCTCCCCGCGCCGGTGGCGAGCGCCGACGTCGTGCGCCTCTCCGGTGCGAAGCGGCTGCTTGCCGAGGAAGCACCCGCGGCGCTCGCCGACGTGCTCCTCGCACGCACCATGCAGGCATTCAGTGCAGTCTCGCTGCCGGATGCCTTGCGAATCGGTTAGTTTTCCCGTCGTTCCGATACACCACGAGGTGACATGAGCAAGAAGAACCGCCAGCGTCGTGAAGTCGCGCCGCCCACGCCGTACGAGCAGGCACGCGACGAGTTGTTCCAGCAGATCATGCGTTGTGACGTCATCGGTGCCGCACCCGAGCACCAGGTGGAATGGTTCACGGAGACGATGGCGTACTTCGCCGATCGGTATCCGGAGCTGAAGCCGGCCGACATCAAGGAGCTGCGCGTCCTCGGTGAGCGGTTCGTGCAGCCGCCCAAGCGGTCGACCGAGACGATCCCGGAGACGCCGGCCCAGGCGCCCGCCGCAAGCGAGGCGACGGAGACGGTGACGACGGACGAAGTGGGCACCGACACGATCGAGGGCGCCGAGACGGCGACCGCAGACGTGGAGGCCGATGTGGAGACCGAGGCCGAGGCCGAGGAGCCCGTCGGGGTCTGACCCTCTCGCGACGCTGCAGGACATCACGCAGCCGCACGATCGCAGCACCAGCGCCCCCGCCCGACCCAGTGTCCGGCGGGGGCGTCGTGTATCCCCGTCCCGTCAGCGCGGTGGACGGAGCGCGGCCCGCGCGGCGCGCGAGAGCCAGCTTGCACCCTTCGCGGCGGTGGGCGCCGCCGGCGGCGGTGTCGTCGGCCCGGCCGGCTCGACGGTCGCGACCGGCTCGATGGCGCGAAGCGGGGCGTCACCGGTGACCACCGGCGCCCGGGGGGCGTGCGCCGCCGCGGTGCCGGGTGCGGCGCCCGTGGATGCCGCCGCCGGGGCCGGATCGGCCGTCGCCGGGGCGGGCACCGTCGCGATGTCGCTCGTGCCGGGGCCGATGTCGGCCGCGGCCGCGGCGCCCGCCGGGAGCGCCGGCGTGGCCGGGCGCGGGGCGATCACGCGTGCCGTCGCCAGTGGCGTGGCACGTCGTGGGGGGCGCGTCGCGCCGCCGGTCGTGGCCGGGAGCGCCGGCGCCGCCGGCTTCGCGGTGGTGGCCGGGCCGAGCGACTCGCGGATGCGGCTCATGTCCCCGGTGGCGAGCGCCTCGCGCTGCGCCGCGACGCGGCGTTCCGCGTGGTGCAGCCGTCGCTCCACGTCGTCGAGCGCCACGGTGAGCCGGTCGATCACGTCGGCGGCGCGGAACTCGGGCTGCCGCGTGCGCGGCGACCACTCGGCCACGTCGCGGTTGATGCCGGCGAGCGCGCTCGCGCGCGGCTCGAGGGCGGTCAGGAAGTCGCGCGCCACGGTGCTGCGCGCGGTGAAGAGGCGCAGCTGCGCGTCGCGGCCGAGGAGGAGGGCGCGCAGCGTGGCGCCGGTCTCGTCGGCGACCATCGACTGGTGCAGCACCTTGTGGCGGAGGCGACGGGCGCTGCGCGCCGAGGCCGGGAGGAGCGAGCCCGAGAACTCGGCCAGCGGGAGCGTGTCGAAGAATCGCACCGCCGCCGCGGCCAGCGCCGCGATCTCGCGCATCGTGAGCGAGTGCACCTCGGCCTGCGCGACGCCGAGGGCGCGCGCACGGGCGGTGAGGGCGGCGGCGCGCGCGGCGGCACCGGAACGCGCGGAGGACACGGCGGGGGACGGGAGCGGGACGACGGCGGCGCCGCCACATCGTGCGATGCGAGGGCACCGAGGCGCGGCACCGACCAGCTGCGTCGGCCCGCGGTCGCGAGGACTCGAGAGGGAGTATCGGTCGCTCGCGCGCCGAGCCCAGCCGGTCGTGCGTCGCCCCGATCGCGACCGGCGAGTGTGGCGTCCCACTCATGCCTTGCAGAAGAAATCCCGTTCCGATCCGTGTCGGGCAAGGCGCGGCGACGAGGCGTGCCTGTTGGCACGGCGAGGAGGCGCAACGCCGCCCGGCGCGGGTCGGGGCGGGATTTCCAAGAGGGATGAGTGGGACGCCACACTAGCGTCGCCCCGGGACGGGTCGGCCGAGGGTGAGGCCGAGGCGGACCCCGCCGCCGATGCCGAGGTCGACGCCGCGCACCCAGCGCCCGAGAGCGGCCCCCTGCACGCCCACCAGCACGAGCGCCACCGGGCGTGGTCGCTCCCCTCGCTCCCAGCGCATCCCCGCGCCACCACCCGCCGAGAGGCCGATGCGGCGCTCCCGGAACGGGTCGAAGAGGAAGCGCGCGGTGGCATCGACGCGGGCGCTCGGCCGGAACTCGCCATCGCGGCGGGTGAGCCCCGCCCCGCCCTCGAGCGCGACGCGCAGCTGGTAGCCGGCGGGGATCACCGCGCCGCCGCCGACGTGCTGCGTGACGCCGCGATCGACGAGGACGTCGGTGCGCACGATCGGCGTCACGCGCGCGCGGATGACGCGCTGCGCCGGCAGCACGGGCGGGAGCGCGAGCGCGGTCGCGAGCAGCACGGCGCGCGCGATCACGCGGCGCGGCCGGTGTCGTCGGCCGCGGCGGCGGCGCGCGCCACGTCGCGCGGCCCCCCGTCGCGATTCTCCCACAGCATGAGCGTGTAGTCGACCGTGGCGACCGTCGCGAGCACGCCGCAGGCCACGCTCAGCCCCGCCACCAGCCGCGGCGCGAGCAGCGTGGCGAGGAGCGTGACGAACTGCAGCGCGGTGACGCCCTTGCCCGGCCAGCGCGCCTTGAAGTCGATGCGGCGCAGCCAGGTGATGCTGCGCGCGGTGAACCACCCCACGAGCACCATGCCGTCGCGCAGCAGGACGAGGGCCAGCATCCACCACGCGAGCGTCCCTTCCCATGCCACCACGAGGAAGGCGGCGAGCATGAAGATCCGGTCGGCGATCGGGTCGAGGAGCGCACCGAAGCGCGTCTCGGCGTGCGCGAGGCGCGCCACGAGGCCATCGAGCACGTCGCTCGCCATGGCGGCCACCAGCACCCCCAGGCGCCACTGCGGCTCGCGCACGCCGACGAACGCGACCGCGAACGCGACGCGCGACAGCGAGAGCAGGTTCGGCGGGGAAACGAGGTCGCGTGCGCGCATCGCGGGAAAGAAAACCGGACCGCGCACGAGGAGCCATGTCGTGCCCGTTGCCGCGCCCGGCTGCGCCCGATAGCCTGCCGGCACGCGGCCGTCGCCGCGCCGCCCCTCTCGCCCCCGCGTGCTGACGCTCCTGCTCCCCTCCGCCGCCCTCGTGGTCGCGGCGCTCGTGCTGCTCTGGAACGTCGCGCTCGCCGGGCGCCTCGCGCGCATCGACGAGGCACCGCGCCAGTGGGCGACGCTGACCGGGCTGCTGGGGCTCTTCCTCCTCCCGGCGGTGGTGATCCGGATCGTGGGGAGCTCGCTGGTGCTCGGGCGCACGATCGCCTCGCTGTCGTGGTTCTGGCCCGTGATCGCGACGCTGGTGGCGCTGCAGGCCGCGTGGACGCTCTCGCGCCGCCTTGGCGTGCGCGCGGTCGTGCTCCCGATCGCGCTGTACGACGCGCTGGTGGCCGCCGGCGCGTGGGTGGAGTTCGCGAGCGGCAACGGCACGCCGCTCCCGTGGTGGCTGCATGCGATCCCCACCGCGATCACGAGCGCCACCGGCTACGTGGCGGGGACGAGCGCGCTCGTCTCGCCGTTCGCGGTCGCGCCGCCGTTGCTCGCACCGGCCTTCCGCGCGCGGTGGGCGATCAATGCCACGGTGCGCGGCACGATCGCGCTCGGCGCGCTGGTGGCGGTGCTGGCGGTGGCCAGCGAGCTCCCGCAGGCGGCGTACGCGGTGCGCAGCTTCGACAACTACACGCTCGTCCCGCTGCGCGAGCGCCCCGAGGACCGCCCGCTGGCGGTGGGGACGCGGCTCCTCGGCACCGTCGACGGCACGCCGCATCCGCAGGCGCTGCGCTGGGATCTCGACCTCGCCGACAGCGTGGACGTGGACGCGGTGAGCGTGCGCGTGACGCCGCGGGCGAGTGCGCGGGCGCTCGATTCGCTGGCGCGCGTGCTCGACGACCTGCGCGCCGACAGCGTGCTGATCGTGGCCGCGATCGGCTACGACCTGGACGAGGGGCTGCGCGCGCGCTTCGCGCCGACGGCGTGGGAACGCTCGCGTATCGCGGCGGTGGACAAGGTCGTGCGGCGCCTGCGCCCGGACGTCCTCGTGCCGGCGAGCGAGCCGTACGGCGCCGGCGCGCGCAGCGTGGGCGTGCTCGGCGTGGCGCGCTGGCAGGCGGTGCTCCGCGAGTGCGCGCGCACCGCACATGCGCTGCGCCCCGCGATGCGCGTGCTGCACGAGGCCGCGGCCTTCGATGCACGCGACAGCGCGCTCACGGCGTGGGCCGCGTCGCGCGAGTCGGGCCTCGACGGCATCGGCTACGCCTTCACGCCCGGCTTCCGCGGTGGCGCGAGCCTGGAAGCGAAGCTGCAGGCCGCCGATCGCTGGCGCCGCGCGCGACGCACGCCGACCCGCGAGTGGGTGACGCTCGCCGCCGGCAACGCCTGGGTGCATGGCGAGGTGGCGCAGGAGCGCGCCGTGTGGGGGGTGCTCGCGTGGGCGAGCGCGCGCACGAGCGTGGAAGGGGTGATCGCCGGCGACGCCGCCGACTACGACACGCGGCGCGGGCTGCGCGGGCCCGGCGGGCGGCTGCGGCCGGCGACGGCGTCGGTGCGGCGCGCGATCCGGGCGCTGCGCTGAGGGCGCGCG
>JALOPO010000542.1 GCA_025453855.1 Gemmatimonadaceae bacterium | reverse complement strand
GGCATCGTCGTCACGCGAGCCCCGGCGAGGAGCGGCGCCGACAGCGTCACCGTCATCCCGAACAGGTGGCTGAACGGGAGCACCGCCAGCGCGTGGTCGCTCGCATCCATGTGCGCGGCGTGCAGCGTGGAGCGCGCGTTGGCGAGCAGCGAGCGATGCGTCAGGATCGCCCCGAGCGGCGTCCCCGCCATCGCCGACGTGTAGACGATCGCCGCCTCTTCGTCGCTCCCCGGTTCCTCGACGTCACCGGCGAGGTCGAGCGCGAAGTGGCTGCCGAGGTCGACCTCGAGCACCTCGTCGCCCACCTGCACGCGCGCGCGGGCGGGTGCCTCGTCGAGGAGAACGATCGGGAGCCCGGGCGGGACTCGCCCCGCGAGCGCGCCCACGGTGAAGACCGCCCCCACCTCGGCATCGGCGCACTGGTGCGCGATCTCGGCCGGTGCGGCGAGCGGGTTCACGAGCACCGCGCCGCGCCCCTCGCTGGCGGCGAGGGCGACCAGGAACTGCGGGCTGGTGGGGGCGAGGATCGCCGCCCGGCGATTGACGAGGGCGCGGGCGAGCGGGGCGCAGCGCTGCAGGAGCGTGAGGCCGGCGGCGACGAGCTGCTGTCCCGCGTACTGGTCGACGCGTCCACCGCCGGCGGCGAGCGCGAGCGTGAGCGAGGCGAGCGGGTTGCGCATCTGGGACGGAGATGGTTCGGGGAGGGCCACACGCCCGATCCGGGCGCCGGAACGTAGGGCGCGCGGGTGACCGCCGGGAGCCGCCACGCGTCTGCGTGGAACGACTCCATGGGTGCGTCGCCCCGCGCGCCGAACTGCCCCGGCGACCAGGGGTGACTAGCTTGCACGGGTTGCGGGTCCACCCCCTGAACCCCGGTTCATGACAGCGTTCGACGGCCTGATGAAGAGCGTCTCCGGCATCCGGGGGCGCGTCGGTGAAGGACTGGTCCCCGAGGTCGTGGCGACGTACGCCGCGGGCTTCGGCGCGTGGGCGCTCAGCCGCACCCCGGGGCGGCCGGTCGTCGTGGGGCGTGACAGCCGCGTCTCGGGCCCGCTCTTCCACCGCATCGTCCTGTCGGCGCTCGAATCGGTGGGGGCGCACGTGATCGACCTCGGCGTCGTCCCGACGCCCACCGTGCAGCTCGCCGTGGAGCATCACCACGCGGCGGGCGGCCTGGCGATCACCGCCAGCCACAACCCGATCGAGTGGAACGCGCTCAAGTTCGTCGGTCCGTCGGGGCTCTTCCTCGACAGCGAGGATGCGGCGGCGATGCGTGGCTACACGGATGGCGGCTTCCCGCGCGCGACCTGGGATCGCCTGGGGACGACGACGCGCGACGACGACGCGGTCACGCGCCACCTCGACCAGCTGCTCGCGCTCCCCTACGTGCAGGTCGACGCGCTCCGGGCACGCCGCTTCCGCGTGGCGCTCGACTGCGTGCGCGGCGCCGGTGCCCCGATCATGCTCGCGCTCCTCGACCGCCTCGGCTGCGACGTGACGGCGATCCACACCGAGGCGGACGGCCGCTTTCCGCGGGAGCCCGAGCCGGTGGCGGAGAACCTCGGGGAGCTGGGCGGCGAGGACTACACGCTCGCCTTCGCGGCGCGGCTGGTGCTGCGGCACACGCCGGGGACGCTGGTCACGAACCTGAGCACGAGCCGCGTGGTCGAGGATGCCGCCGTCGATGCCGGCCAGCGCTGCGTGCGCGCGCCGGTCGGCGAGGCGAACGTGGCGAGCGCGATGCAGGCCGAGCGGGCGGTGATCGGTGGCGAGGGGAACGGCGGCGTGATCCTCCCGTCGCTGCACATCGGGCGCGATGCGCCGGCCGGTGCCGCGCTCGTGCTCCAGCTCCTGCTCGAGACGGGGCTCACGCCGAGTCAGCTCGTGGCGCGGTCGCCGCGCTACGTGATCGTGAAGGACAAGCTCCCGCGTCCCGCGGCGCCGCTCGGCGAGGTGTACGCGGCGCTGCAGGGCGAGTTCGCCGAGGCGTCGGTGGACACACAGGACGGGCTGCGGCTCTCGTGGCCCGACCGCTGGGTGCACGTGCGCCCGTCGGGGACCGAGCCGATCGTGCGCGTGATCGCCGAGGCGCCCACGCGGGTGCAGGCCGACGCGCTGGTGGCCCGTGCACGCGTGCCGCTCGACGCGCTCGCGGCCACCGCCGTCTGAGCGCGATCCACCGCTTCACCATTCCACCCGAACGCCCATGTGCGGGATCGTCGGCTACGTCGGCACCAAGGACACCACGCCGCTCCTCATCGAGGGGCTCCGTCGCCTCGAGTATCGCGGCTATGACAGCGCCGGCGTGGCCGTGCTCAACGGCGCGGGCGTCGAGACGCGTCGCGCGGCGGGGAAGATCGCGCGCCTCGAGCAGGCGCTCCTCGCCGAGCCGGCGCACGGCACGGTGGGGATCGGCCACACGCGCTGGGCGACGCACGGCCCGCCGGTGGAGCGCAACGCGCACCCGCACACCGACGAGCAGCGCACGATCGCGGTGGTGCACAACGGGATCATCGAGAACTCGACGGCGCTCAAGCAGTCGCTCGAGTCGCGCGGGCACGTCTTCACGAGCGACACCGACACCGAGGTGCTGGCGCACCTGATCGAGGAGCTCTTCGACGGCAACCTCGAGGCGGCCGTGGTGCAGGCGCTCAAGCGCGTCGAGGGGACGTACGGCATCGCCGTCATCAGCTCGCTCGACAAGGACAAGATCGTCGCCGCGCGCAAGGGGAGCCCGCTCCTCATCGGCATCGGGCAGGGCGAGTGGTTCGTGGCCAGCGACGTGTCGGCGATCCTCGCCCACACGCGCGACGTGGTCTACCTGGACGACGGCGACGTGGCGGTGCTCACGCGCACCGGCTACCGGATCATCGACCACCAGGAGAGCACCGTCGAGAAGACGGTGAGCCGCATCGACTGGGACCTCGACCAGATCGAGCGCGGCGGCTTCGCGCA
>JALOPO010000541.1 GCA_025453855.1 Gemmatimonadaceae bacterium | reverse complement strand
TGTGAGTTCTCTAATTTCTGACGCACTTTTTCTCTAAACTCTGTCGCAGCCGGTCCTCCTGCTCTCATCGTCGCGCCGCCCCGCATTGTCGCGGGCCCCACCCGCGGGGAGGCGCCCCGGAGGATGCTGCGTATGCTCGACCGTCATGCCGTGCAGGCCCTGCTCGAGGCCGGCACGTCCCCCAAGCAGGTCGCCCGGCAGTTCCAGTGTTCGCGTCGGACCATCGAGCGGATCGCGCGCGAGCCCGCCGTCATCGACGCGGATGATGCCCGGGCCCGCGCGGCTCGTCGGTTGGGCCGCCCCGGGGTCGATCCGGCGATCTCAGGGCGCATCGCCGAGTGGCTCACGACCGAGCCCGACCTCCCGCCCGGCGAGGTGCATCGGCGCCTGCGTGAGGCCGGGACACCGCTCGGGCTGTCGACCGTCTATCGCCTGCTCACCGCGGTGCGGGCCACGCTCCCCGCGCCGATCATGGTGCGCTTCGAGGGCGTGGCCGGCGAGTTCGCCCAGTTCGACTTCGGCCACACCGAGGTCCGCCTCGTCGATGGCGCGCGGCGGCGCGTGCACTTCGCGGCCTACCGCCTCAAGTGGTCCCGCTGGCTCTGGGTTGTCGTCGTCCCCAACGAGCGCGTCGAGGCACTGATCCGGGCGCTGCTCGCGAGCTTCGCCGCCAGCGGCGGCGTGCCGCTCAAGGTGGTGTTCGATAATCCCAAGACCGTCGTGCTGCGACGCGACGAGGGCCGGCCCGTCTGGAATAGCACGCTCGCGCAGTGCATCGTCGACTACGGCACGAGCATCGAGCTGTGCACCCCGCACGCGCCCGAGCAGAAGGGGAGCGTCGAAAATCTGGTGGGCTTCGCCAAGCGCGCGTTCTTCCGGGCGCGGCGCTTCCAGGATCTCACGACCGATCTGCCGCAGCAGCTCGCCGAGTGGCTCGTCGAGGTCAACGAGGCCCGGGCGTCGCGCGCGACGGGCGTGATCCCGGCGATCCGGCTGGCCGAGGAGCAGCAGCGGCTGCAGCCCCTGGCCGTCGCGCCGGCCGACTACGGCCTGCAGTTGCCGGTGCACGTCGGCCCCACCGCCATGGTCGCGTATCAGGGGCGGCGTGCGGCCTGCCCGCCACGCTCCATCTCTATCCGGATCGCGTCAAGATCGTGTGCGCCGGTGGGCGGCATGCGACCACGCATCCGCGCTTCCCGCTCGTCGGCACGGTCAGCTATCTCACCGGCCAGCGCGCCGCGCAACTCGCCGCGGTCCACGGCGCGCGCAAGCGGATGTACTACATGCGCGAGCGACTCCTCGAGCTCGGCCCCGTCGGCGAGGCGTACATTACGGAGC
This sequence comes from Gemmatimonadaceae bacterium, assembly GCA_025453855.1. Classification (GTDB taxonomy): domain Bacteria; phylum Gemmatimonadota; class Gemmatimonadetes; order Gemmatimonadales; family Gemmatimonadaceae; genus JALOPO01. Next base: position 2,659 of record JALOPO010000541.1, on the reverse strand, counting down.
TCGTCCACCAGCGCCCCCACACGTGGCAGGGCTGCATCGAGCGCCTCTTCGGGCTGCTCGAGACGCTGGGCGAGGACCGCTGTCGCGTCCTCCTGCAGCGCGCCTTGATGCAACGCTGCTTCGGGGCGGAGTACGTCGAGCGCTTGGCCGCGACGCTCGTCACCGGGGAGGTGGCATGACCACGCCCCCGGTCGATCTCGACGCAATGCTCAAGCGGTTGCACCTGCCGACGATCCGGCGGCTCTATCGGGAGTTGGCCGTCCGTGCCGAAGCCGAGGGCATGAGCTACGCGGCGTACCTCGAGATCCTCGCGAGCGAGGAGGTCGCGCATCGGGCCGAGACCCGGCTCCGGCGCGCGGTGCGGGCGGCGCGCTTCCCGATGCTGCGCACCATCGACGACTTCAGCTTCACCTTCCAGGCCGGGCTCCGCAAGCAGATGCTCGGCAGCTATCTCGGCCTCGAGTTCGTCGGCGCCGGGCGGAACGCAATCTTCTCCGGGCCGAGCGGCACGGGGAAGACGCACCTCGCCATCGCCATCGCGTATCGCGCGCTGCAACACGGCTTCGAGGCCCGCTTCGTCCCGGCCGACATCCTGATTGGAGAACTCTCGCACGCCGCGCAGCTCGGCCAGCTCGACGGGGCCCTCGGCCCCTATCTCCACCCGCACGTCCTCGTGCTCGACGAGATCGGCTACCTCGCCCACGCGGCCGACGCGGCCAACGTGCTCTATCGCGTCGTCAACGAGCGGTATCTCCGGCACAAGCCGATCCTCGTGACCACCAACAAGCCCTTGGCCGCCTGGGGCCAGGTGCTCCACGACGGCGACCTCGCCGAGGCCATTCTCGACCGCCTGCTGGAGCGCGGGGCACATTTCGAGCTCCGCGACCCCACCCACCGACGACACCGAAACCTGACCCCCATGTCCCTGACCGTCTGCGACAAACTTTAGAGAGAAAGGGCGACAGAGTTCGGAGAACTCACAGGACACGGATCCCGCGCACGACCACCACGTACACGGTCCGCTCCTCTGACACCCGACGCGCATCGGTCATCACCGCCGCGACGCGAACGTCGCGCCAGGCCTGTCGGAGCTCCGGCAGCGTCGGATCTGAGACGACTACGACCCACACGTCGCCGTCGGTCGACCCCGGCCCCCACGCCCAGAAGTCGCCCGCCTGACCCACCGGGTAGGGGGAGCCCGCGCGCGACGCCCTACATCGCGAGGGCACCGGCCTGCCCGTAGTGGGTCGCGGCGAGGCCAGCGCGCGCCCGTTCGTTCGCCGGCGGCGCGGCCCAGACGCGGGCAACGGTGTCGGCCATCGCGCGCCACCCGAGCTTGTCGGCGTGAGCGTCGCCCCCGTGTTCGTGCGCGATGCGCCAACCCGTGTGGCATAGCCGGTCATCTCATCGGGGGGTGCGTGGGTGCGCCCAAGGGGAGGAGTACGCCCATGCCGGCGATGACGGCCGGGACGACGAGACGCGTTGCCACGTGTCCCATGCGGTGGGTCACGGCGTCGAGCGCGACCGCGCCGGCCGCGATCAGCAGCGGATACGCGCGTCCCGCGCAATACGCCTTCCGCGCATGACGAGGTACCACCCGACATGCAGCCCGGCGAAGGTGACGAGCCAGCGGACCGCGCTCAGCCGGCGTGTGCCGACCGGGTCGCGCTCCTGGTCACTCGCACTCCGCACGCGCCCGGCCACTGGCCATCACACGCCCCGGCCGACGAGCAGCACGGCACCTTCCAGCATCCGCCCTGCTCGATCAGATAGTCGCGTGGGGCCACATGCACGAGTTGCTGCGCGCGAAAGATCCGCATCTGGGCTAGGAGGGGCCAGTCGTGCACCATCTGCCCCGTGATCGACCCCGCGCCGAGCACCAGGGCCACGAGCGCGCCGAGCCATGGCCACCCGGTGCGGAGCTGGGTCCGCGCCGGCGGCAGCGCGAGCGTCGCACCGAAGGCGAGCACGCCGCAGAGCGGTGCCGACAGCTTGGTCACCGTGCCGCGGCCGAACGCGGCGCCGGCCGAGCGCCACCAGCGCGCGTCGTCGTGTACGAGCGCGTGCACCACGCCGAGGAGGGCGAGCGTACACCAAACAGCTGGTCGAAGACGACCGGCTGCAGCAGCACCGAGGCATGGACGCAGGGTGGTGCCGCCGCCGAAGCGAGCGCGGTGAGGACGAGCGCTCGGGGCCCGCCACCGAGAACGTGCACCGGCAGGAGCATGGTGAGGAGCATGGCTCCCTCGAGAGCGCCGCCGGCACCCGGGCCGCCCACACGCTCTCGCCGAAGAGGGCGTGCCCCAGCCGCGCGCCCGTCGGGACGAGCGGTGGGGTCAGCTTTCCGTGTCGCCAGGGGTCAGTTCCTCCTGTCTCCCAACAAAGCTGCCCCCACGTGCGCGGGGATGAACACATTCAGGGTGCGTCGCGGCAGCTTCAGCCGTTGGGCGCGCCGTCGATCCGGTCACCTTCCGCCGCGTCCTCGTGCACGGGCTCCCGCGCCCCCCCGCGCGTCACTCGCCCGCGCTGCGCCAGCCCGCCGTAGTACCGCTCGCGGATACCGAGCGCGTTCACCTCGCACATGCTCACCAGCTCGCCGTCCACCGGCACGTGGAAGACGCAGTGCGCCAGGCGCTCGCGCCCGACCGGCGTCTCGAGC
>JALOPO010000079.1 GCA_025453855.1 Gemmatimonadaceae bacterium | reverse complement strand
TCGGCCACGGCCTCGGTGCGCCAGGTGCGGAGCGTCGCCATCAGCGCCGTCCCTCGGTCGTCGCGCGCACGTGCATCGTCAGGCTCCCGCCGCGAGCGGCTCCGGGGCGTCCTCGGCGACGGCGTCGTCCGCGCCGCCCACCACCGTGCTGCATCCGCGCGCCTCGTCGTAGCGCACCTCGATCACGCGATCGAGGCCGTCGCGCACCGCATCGATGTGCGTGATCACGATCACCTGCGCGAAGCGATCCTGCAACCGGCGCAGGAGCTCCACCACGTTCGCGCGCCGCGTGTCGTCGAGCGACCCGAAGACCTCGTCGAGGACGAGGAGCGAGAACGGCTGCCCGCTCCGCTCGGCGATCAGCTGCGAGACGGCGAGCCGCAACGCGAGGTTGGCCACGTCCTCCTCGCCGCCCGAGATCACCGGCTTGGGGACGCCGTTCTCCAGCAGGACGATGCGGTACTGGTCGTCGAGCTCGAACTCGCCATAGCGGTCGTCGGTGAGGTCGGTGAGGAAGACGCTCGCCAGTTCGCCGAGTTCGGGGCGCATGCGCGCGTTGAGCTCCTCGCGCAGCTCGGCATACGTTCTGTCGAGCTCGTCGTGCAGGAGGCGGTCGCCGCGCAGCGCCTGCCGACGCTCGGCATCGCGCTGCACCTGCGCCATGCGCGCGCGCGCCGCGCCGAGCGTGGTGGTCGCCGACTTCACCTCGCCCTCGGCCTGCGCGCGCGCCACGTCGGCGGCGGCGGCGCGGGTGCGCGCCGTCTCCCACTGCAGCCGCGCCGCCTCGTGCGCCGGTGCCGCGAAGCCGTGCGCCTCGAATGCGGCACGCGCCTGCGCTTCGGCCTCGCGCGCCGTTGCCAGTGCGCCCATCGCGGCGTCGCGACGCGTGCGCCGTGCGCCAAGATCGTCGACGATCGCGCGCTCGGCGGCGCTGCGCAGCTCGAGGGCGCCGAGCGTCGCGACCTGCGTACGGACGGCGTCGTGACGCGCGCCGTCGTAGGTGGTGCCGGCGGCCGCGAGGTCGCGCTCGGTCGCGGCGAGCTGCTCGGCGCGCGTGGCCACGGCCGGACGCAGCCGCTCGAGTTCCGCGATGGTCTCCTCGCCGCGCGCCTCGCGTCCCTCGAGGCGCCGGACCTCCTCCTCGGCCTGCCGCGCGCGCTCCTCGGTCGACTGGACGTCGGCGGGCGCCGCCTGCAGCTGCTCGTAGCGCTGCTTGAAGAAGGTGCCGTCGACACGCAGCGTGGCCAGTCGATCGTCGAGCTCCTCGAGCATCGTCGTGAACTTCTCGCCCAGGGGGCGCGCGCAGACGGGGCACGGGGCCTCGGTGCCGAGCACCGCGATGGCGTCACGCTGCTCCTTCGTCTCGCGCCACTGCGTCGCGCGCTCCTCGCGCCGCGTCTGCGCCTCCTGCCGGTCGCGCTGCCAGTCGACGCGCGCCTTGTCGGCCAGCGAACGCGCCGCATCGCGCGCCTGCCGCGCCGCCGCGAGCTGCGTGCGGACCTCGGCGAGGAGCGCCGGCGCGCCGGCGATCTGCGCGAGGCGCGCCTCGTCGCGGGCCTGGTCGCGCAGCAGGCTCTCGCGTTGCGCACGGAGCCCCGCGGCGCGCTCGGCGGCGCGCGAGGCGTCGTCGAGCTGCCGCAGCTCGGCGCGCAGCGCGGCCAGCGGCGCGAGCTGCGCGAGCACGCCGTCGAGCTGCGCGGCGACGCGTTCCGCCTCGCCCACCGCGGCCTCGGCGCGTTCGGCATCGTGCTGCGCGCGCGTCGCCTCGCCCTCGAGCCGCGCCCGCTCCACGCGCAGCGAGGCGTCGCGGGCCCGCGCCTCCTCGGCCGCGCGCCAGGCGGGTTCGGCCTTCGCGAGCATCGCCTGCGCATCGACGGCCTCGCGCTCTGCGGCGTCGCGCGCGGTGGTCGCGGTGGTGACGAGCGCCTCGGCCCCCTTCACCTCCTCGGCCACCGCGGCGGGATCGAGCGCGAGCTGGTCGAGCTCCTGCAGCGCCGCGAGCAGCTCCTTGCGACGGGCACGGATCGACTCCTGCGCCTCGCGCAACCGGTCGTAGCCGAGCACGCGCGAGAGGAACTTCGCGCGATCCACGGGGCCGAGGTTCGCCATCGCGGCGAGCTCCTTCTGCCCCGTGAAGTAGGTGTTGAAGAACTCGTCGCGCTGCATGCCGAGGCGCTGCGCGAGCACCGCGGTGACGGCGGTGGAGGAGTTGGCGATCGGCGCCGGGGCGCCATCGACGAAGAGCTCGGCCTGCGTGAGGCCGCGCACCACGCGGTAGCGATGCGTGCCGAGATCGAAGACGAGCTCCACGCGCACGCTCGCGCGCGGCGCGGCGCCGTGCCACTTGATGCCGTCGCGCTGGCCGCGTGCGGCGGGCGTGCCGTAGAGCGACCAGGCGATGGCCTCGAGGATCGTGCTCTTGCCGGCGCCGTTCGGCCCGATGATGCCGGTGAGCCCCTCGTCGAAGACGAGGCGCGTGTCGGCGTGCTGACGGAAGTTCTGCAGGGACAGCGACCGCAGCTTCACGCGGCGCCCTCCGGCGGCGCGAGCAGCTCCACCGGTTCGCCGTCGCCCTCGAGCGTCGGGAGATAGCCGAGGCCGCGCGAGACGAACGCGTCGCGATCGATGCCGCCGGGGATGAGCCGCGTGCGCAGCTTGGCCTCGACGATCTGCTGCAGCGAGGGGCGCGCGGTGGGGGCACCCGATGCGTCGCGTGACGTCACCAGCTCGGGGCGTCGCGTGTCGAGCTGGAAGTGGAGCGCGGCGCGCTTCCACGCCTGCACCTGGCGCTGGTCGAGGTCACGCACCACGAGGCGCGGGATGTCGAAGACGCGGAGGCGCACGATGGCGTCGTCGACGCCGCCCTTGAGCTGCGCGATGCGCGTGGCGAGTCGCTCGTCCACCTCGGCAGGCGAGAGGCCATGCGCCTCGACCGGTTCGAGGTCGAGGATGCGGCGATCGCTGGCGACGGGGATGAAGCGATGCGCCTGCGTGGCGAGGTCGTGGATGACGAAGCCCTTGCCGGGCACCTTGAGCGACGCCTGCTCGCGCAGCTCGCCCCACGTGTTGTTGCTCGTGTACTCGATCGCGCCCGAGTACCAGGCGCGATCGGCGACGCGATGATGCACGTGGTAGTGGCCGAGCGCGACGTAGTCCCAGGCGGCGCGCTCGAGCTCCGCGCGCGGCACCTCGCGCACCTGGCGTTCGCCCTCGTAGCGCTCGGGGGGGAGTGCGTCGGGGACCTGGCCGTGCGCGACGAGCACGTTCCACTTCGCGCTCGTGTCGAGCTCGAGTCGCGGGATGGGGACGCCGAGCTGGTCGGGGATGGCGAGGATCGAGAGGTCGAGCTGCGGGAAGGCGAGGCGCTCGGGGCCGGCATCGACGACGGTGATGCCGAGCACGCGCAGCACGCGCAGGATGCAGCCGCTCTCGGTGGCGCGGGGCTGGTCGTGGTTGCCGGCGACGACGACGATGGGCGCATCGGGGCCGAGCGCGGCGCGGAGCCGCAGGAACTGCTGCACGGCGAAGACGATCGCCGGATTGCTGGGGCGCACCTGGTGGAAGACGTCGCCCGCCACGACGACGGCATCGGGGGCCTCGGCGATCACGGCATCGACGGCGCGCGCGACTGCGCGCGAGACGTCGACCTCGCGCTGGTTCATGCCTCCCGGGGCCGAGCGGGCGTACTGCCGGAAGCCGATGTGGAGATCGGCGAGGTGGGCGACGCGCATGTCCAAGGATAGCGGGGGACCGGGGTTTGTTCGGACCGGCGCCGTCGGCCGCCGGCGGTGCCCGCCCTGCGGTGCCAGGCACCTCTGTCCCCCCAGGCACCTCTGTCCCCTGGTGCGGGACAGAGGTGCCTGGCACCGGGGGCCGGGGGGGCGGAGTCAGGGGAGCTCGCGCATCCGCTGCTCCATCCGCATCGCGAAGCGCATGGGCGCGCCGCCCGCGCGGCGCGCCATGGTGCGGAGCGTGAGCGCGAGGCGCGACTGCACCACCCAGCCACGGCGCCGGTCGAGCACCAGCCACCCTTGCACCGTTCCCGCGGCGCCGTCGCCGCTGGCGGCAGGCGCCGCGGCGTCGTCCAGCGCGCCCCGCACCGACACCCATGCCCGATCGCCGCCCTGCGTGAGCGAGTCGAGGACGAACTCGGCCACCAGCGCATCGCCCGGCGCCCCGGGAACCATGACGCGGCGCGTCCAGCGATCGCCGACGCCGACCGGCGCCTCCGGAAAGACCGCCGGGACGCGCTGCAGCACCGGCGACAGCGCCGCGAGCGCGACGGCCGGCGCGGAGCGATCGAGGAGCGCCACCGTGCCATCGGTAGCGACGTGGAGCATCACGGTGCGCCCCCGCATCGCGAGTGCGTCGCGCGTGCGTTGCATGCGCCCCTCGATCCGCCCGCCGCTCGCCTGCACCGCCACCGAGTCGAGCGTGGAGCGCAGCACCGCCCCGCCGGCATCGACGCTCTCGACGACGGAACGCACCACCACCGCGGTGCTCGTGCGCGTGACGACGGTGGAGTCGCCGCGCGCCATTGGGAGCGTGCCGCGCTCCTCGGTGTCGTGCTCCACCAGCACGCGCAGCGCGTCACCCGGCCAGGGACGGAGCGCGAGCGTGACGCGGGCCGGTGGTGCGCCGGTCGCGACGCGCGTTGCCTGCGCCGCGAGGGGTGCCGCAGATGCGGCCAGCACCATGAGCGTGCCCGTCAGGCGCGCGAGACGACGCGTTGCCGTCGTCATGTGCAGCGCCAGCGCATCGGCGCACGTCCGCACGCACCACGTCACCACCATGGAGGCACGATCAGAAGCCGTACGGATCGTCGCCGGCCGGGGCGAGGATCGGCGCCACCTTGGCCGCCGGCACGGCGAGCGCCCGCGGCGCGACATGCTTCCGGAACTGCTGCGTCACGAACTGCTTGACGTCGGCGGGGCGTTCGCGCTCGGCCGCACGCACCGCGCGCACCACCTCGGCCTCGTCGGCGAGGGCGACCACGCCGCGGAACCAGGTGAGCTCGATCCCGCTGTCGAGTCGCCGCAGGCGCCGCAGCAGCGCGAGCTCCACATCCTCGAGCGGCGCCGACGGATACGTCTCCGCCCCCTGCCGCCCGCTCATCACGCACGGGCGCGGGAAGCGCACGAAGACCGGCTGCGTGAAATGCGGGTGCCGCACCATCAACTGCCCCTTGTCGAGCGTCGAGAGCCGTGTCCGGATGGCCGGGCTCAGCACGCTGTACCCCGCGGTGGCGAGTTCGTCCCCGTCCATGCGCCCGTAGACCGCCGTCCCCGCGTTGCCGACGACGCGGCGGTGCACCTGCGAGCGGAACTGCTGCGCGCTGAAGAGGACGAGGCCCAGGTAGCGGCCGCGCTCGGCGATGTCGAGGAGCATGCGCCGCACGTACGTCTCGGGGCCGTCGTTGGGCGCGTACTTGTTCAGCTCGTCCACGAAGACGACCACGTGGTCGACGCCGAGCTTGCGTCGCTCGAGCTGCTCGCGCAGCCGCGTGACCACGCGCGCGAACACCAGGTCCTGCGCGTCCTCCTCGAGGTTGGCGACGTCGATCACGTAGACGCCACGGTCCTCGAAGGTCTCGAACGGGAGGTCGCTCGCATCGGCGCTGTCGGTGACGAGGCCGGCGCAGCGCGTGGCGAGGTTCACGAGGCGGTTGCGCACCTTGCGGATCGTCGCCACGTGGTGCGTGCGCCACGTCTGGTGGTCGGCACGCTCCATGGCGTCGAGGAGCGCGCGGAACCAGCGATCGAGGTCGCCGAAGCTCTGCACCTGCCACGTCTGCACGCCGAGGAGCTCGTCGCGGAAGCTCTTGTCGACGACCTGCTCGCGCACGAAGTCGATCAGCGCATCGGCCTTGGCGTCGACGTCCTCGCGATCGAGGAGCACGCCGGCGTACTGGAGCACCTCGCGCAGCCCCCAGGTGAGCGGGTGCACGTTCTCGAGCAGCGCCTCGTTGGTGCGATGCGTGGCGAGGGCGCTCCCGGCGGCGTTGAACGGCGCGTAGTAGCGCACGTTGGCGAACGGCTCGGCCGGCACCCCGAGGCGCTCGTACATCGCGCGGTCCTCGGGGCGCAGCTCGGCCGCCTTGTCGAGGAAGAGGAGGTCGGGCCCCTTCACGTTGAAGCAGACCGCGGCCACGCTCCCCTTGTGCGACGGGAAGTGCGCGAAGATCGACTGCAGCAGCCAGGTCACCGCGCTCGTCTTGGTCGCGAGCCCCGAGACGCCGGTGATGTTGAGGTGCGCCGCCTCGGGGCCGAGGAGGAAGTCGGCGTCGAGGTGCACCGGGCTCTCCACGCCGCCGCCGCGATAGAGGCCGAGCGGGATCCCGGTGGTGCGCGCACCGGCGACGTAGCCGTCCATGCGGAGCGCCATCGCGACGTCGGCATCGCTCGCGAGGTGCACGATCCCCATCGGCACCGGCTGCAGCGGCTCGTCGGGGACGTGACGCAGCACGCTCGCGGTGTAGAGGCGGATCTCGGCGCGCTGCGTGGCGACCACGCCGCCGCCCGGGTCGCCGTCGCGCCCCAGCACGTCGTCGAGCGCGGTCTGCAGGTCGGTCCATCCGGCCGCGTCGACCACCACGCCGTAGATGCGCGGGAGCACGCCGTTCACCGGCAGGTCGGCGTCGACGACGACGATCGTCCCGATGCCGACCGGCGAGTCGAGCGCCGTCCAGAAGTGGAACTCGTGCGGCGTGTTCGGCCGGCGCTCGGTGGCGACGACGCGACCGAGCGGACGGCGGGCGGCCTCGGGGGCGGGTGCGGCTGACATCGGCTGCAAGCTATACGGGCCGCATCGGCGTGCGGACGGCCGTGGTCGGCGGCACATTCCCTCGCATGACGACCGGCGACCTCGACCTCCTCCGCACGCGACTCGGCGACCGCTACACGGTCGAGCGCGTGCTCGGCCGCGGCGGCATGGGGACCGTGGTCCTGGCCCGCGATCGCCGCCTCGACCGCCCGGTCGCGCTCAAGGTGCTCAGCGCCGAGGTGGCCGACGATCCGGACCTGCGCGAGCGGTTCGCGCGCGAGACGCGGGTCGCCGCGAGCTTCTCGCACCCGAACATCGTCCCCGTCTTCGGCGTCGAGGAGGGCGATGGCTACCTC
>JALOPO010000540.1 GCA_025453855.1 Gemmatimonadaceae bacterium | reverse complement strand
GCGCGGAGGCGACCGCGATCGACGCCGCGTGGTCGGGGCGGACGAGGCTCACGATCTCCGCGCGCCCGAGCGTGTCGCGCGCGAAGGCGAGCGCCGCCCCCTCCTCCTCGCGCGCCTCGCCGCGGCCTCAGGCTACGCGTGCGAGCGGACGACCATCGCCAAGGAAGCGCGTGACCTCGGCATCGGCCATCATCGCCAGGGACGGCTCGACGTCGCGCGCGTGGAAGGCGCGCAGCACGAGGCGGTGAGTGGTCAGCGTCGGGATGTCGGGCATGTGTGGGGTGTGGGGCGCTCGCGGCAACGATGCGTGCGAGCGCGTGTGCACGCCATGTCGCCGCTCATCACGGGCTCACCCACACCTCGAGCTGCCCGCGCGGTACCGGCATGCGTCGCCGCGTGAGATCCTGCACGGGGAGCGCGGGAAGTCGCACGCCACGCGCCGCCAGTCGCGCCTGCACCATGCGCGCGACGCTGTCGGCAAGCGCCGCATCGGAGGCGTGGAAGAAGCGTACCGCACTCGTGAACTCCCGTTCGATCCGCTCCACCCCAGGGGCGGTGAAGCCCGCCGCCACCAGCTCGCGTCGCAGCGAATCCATCGTCGCGCGCCGCACCGCCCCCTGGAACTGGAGGTAGACGATGTTCGACGCCAGCGGCGCGAGCAGATCGGTGGCGGCGCGCGCCGCGCTGTCACGTGGCGGCGCCGTCACCGGCGCGGCGAGCGTAGTCCCGGCGCCCGCGCTTCCGACCACCGCGACCGTCGTCTCGCTCCCCGCCTCGGGCGCCGAGCGCAGTGCCGCACGCAGCGCGGGATCCGATGCGAGATCGGTGAAGCGCGATTCGAGCAGGCTGCGCACCGCGTCGGCACGCGCCGGATCGCTGCCCGCGCGCCCGATCGGCCCCCGCATACCCGGTCGTGTCACTCGCCAGCCGCTCGGCGATTTCCACGACGAGCTGCGGCGTGCGCTCGCCGATCGAGTGATCGAGCGCGATGAGCGCGATGTCCTGCCGTGCCGCCTGGTCGCGCGTGGTGAGGTCGGTGATCAGGCTCCGCACCAACTCCCCGCGCTGCTGCGCGGCGGCGATGTCGTCGGCGCCAGTCTTGAGGATGAAGGCGATGACCGCGAGGACGACGCCCGACACGAGGCGCCCGAGCACGTCGAGCTTGTCCCAGCCGTCCTTGGAGCCGCCGAAGTGAAGGACGTCGGCCATCGTGTGGCTCCGCGTGGGTGGGGAAGAGAAGAGAACCATCTCCTCATGCGGAAAGCGGGCCGGGCTGGCTCCTTCAGGCGCTCCGGGACGGTGCCTCGCGAGACTTTCCACCGCGGAGCCTGGGCGTGGACGCTTCATGCCGTTTCTGCCGCATGAGCACATGGCGGCCTGGTGGCGCCATGAACACCGACGCCTCGGATTTGCAGCGAATACTGGACGCATGAAGGTCGAACGACGGTCGGCCCATGGGCTTGCATGGAGGATGCATGATGAGCAGGCATGTGCGCGTGGCAATGCTGGTGGCGTCCTGCGCGCTGAGCGCGCCGGTCGCAGCGCAGGAGATGCAGTGGATCGAGCCTCCAACCTGGTACGTGCTCACCGGCGGACTCGCCGGCGTCTCCGAGCATCGGATGTACTTCCGTGTCGGACGCATCGCGAACGGCCGCGACGGTTGGGAGTGGTACGCGCAGGCCAGCCGGCGCGAGCACTGGTTCCAGCAGCGGGTCGGCATGGCCGGTGTGGGCACCTACAGCGTCCAGCCAGGATTCGGCGACCGGTTCCGCGACTGGGAGGACTGGGACTACGCCTCGCTTCCGCAGTGCTTGCCCATCTTCGATCCGCCTCGTCCCGGTGAAGGGTGCCTGGGGTACCACATCGATCCCGCAGCGGAATGGTGGACGGGCTCGGTGCGGCCGAACTGGGCACCGCAGGCGGTGACGGTCCGGCTTCTCGTCGCGCAACCGGGCGTGGCTTGGGAGCGGCGCACCGCTGTCCTGAATGCGCAGGTGGTGCCCGAGCCCGCGACCTGTCTCCTGCTGGCCACCGGACTGACGGGTCTCGGCGCGTTGCAGGCCCGGCGGCGTCGAGTCGCCAGGGGTGATGTGCGAGACCGGGACGACGAGCGTAGCCGAGACCCGGATCACGTCACGGACGCGCCCGACGGGTGGGTACTTCGTGCCGCACTCCCGCCGCGCGAACCCGCGGGCGACCAGCCCCCGATGTAGTGAGTCGATCACGCGCTCGGCGTCCGTCGAGTCGCGCACTTCGCGCTGCCACGTGATCATTGACTCGTCGGCGCCGGCCGCGATCGTCCCGGTGAGATTGCCCACGCGCAGGCCGTCGGACGGCGCCTACAACTGGCAGGCCGACGACTCGGCGACGAGGGTCACGGGCGGCTGGAGGGAGGCGTGCGGCGCGGCGGGCGCCCGTCAACGAGTGGCCGCGGTCTCGAGCACCCGCGTCAGGCGATCGAGATTCTCCTCGTTGGCGGGGATGCACACCGCCCGCACCGCCGCCGCCGTCGCGGCGTCATCGAAGCGCTGCTCCCATTCCAGCCGCGTCCCGCCCGGCACCTCGGTCAGCGTGACCGTGAGCGTGAAGTACGGCGCGCAGTCGTGCCGGATCACGACCCGCCGCCCCGGGTCGAGCGCGAGGAAGACGTTCTCGTTCGGATA
>JALOPO010000539.1 GCA_025453855.1 Gemmatimonadaceae bacterium | reverse complement strand
CGTGTCGAGCCGCGCGGCGGCGATCTCGCCCCAGCCGATCATGCGCTTGCCCGCGGCGCGCACGGTGTCCTGCACGCGCTCGATGAAGCCGTGGTACTGCGCTCGCGTGAAGCCCTTCACCTCGTCGCCGCCGATGTGGATCCACGGGCCCGGGGTGATCGCGGCGAGTTCACGCACGACGTCGCCGATGAACGTCCACGTGCTGTCGGCGGTGATGCAGAGGTTGCCGAGGTCGACGCGCGTCCCCGTGTAGAGCGGCACCGGCTTGCCATCGCAGTTGAGCGCGCCGTACGACGCCCGTGCCGCGTTGGAATGACCGGGCATGTCGATCTCGGGGATGATCGTGACGTAGCGCTCCGCCGCGTAGCGCACGAGCTCCGCGTACTCGGCCTGCGTCCAGAAGCCGCCCGGGCCGCCGCCCACCTGCGTGCTCCCGCCGATGCGCGTCAGCTCGGGCCACTTCGCGATCTGGATGCGCCACCCCTGGTCGTCGGCGAGATGCAGGTGCAGGCGGTTCAGCTTGTAGAGCGCCATCGCGTCGACGAAGCGCTTCACGTCCTCCATCGGGAGGAAGTGGCGCGCGATGTCGAGCATGAGCCCACGCCAGGCGAAGCGCGGGGCGTCGTCGATCCGGCCGACCGGGACGCGCATGCGCCGGTTGAGCGCGGCGCCGTGCTCGACGCTCCAGGGGAGCAGCTGCCGGAGCGACTGCGTCGCGAAGAAGAGCCCCGCCGGCGTGGCGGCGCGGAGCGTGATGCGCGTCGGCTGCACGACGAGCTCGTAGCCCTCGGCGCCGAAGCGCGCCTCGTTCGCGAGTGCGAGATGGATCGCGCCCGGCTCGGGCGCGGCGCCGGCCCGCACCGTCCGCACCGGCGGGCCGCCGCCCTGGCGGAGCATCGCGGCGGTCTGCTGCGCGATCCGTGCGACCTCGGCGTCGGCGGTCGCGTCGATCGCGACGTGGGTCGCGGCATCGACGATGAACGCGCGCCCCGCCTCGAGCGTGATCGACACCGGGGCGGGGATGACGGCGTGCGCCGGCGCCTGCGCGCCGGCCGGTCCGGCGAGGACGGCGGCGGCGACGGCGAGGGCGGTGGCGGTGGCGCGCGACGCGCTGCGGGGGAGGAGGTTTGCCATGGCGCGGAGGTTAGCGAGCCGCCGCGCCCGTCACCACCGCGCGTCGCCGCCCGCTACCAGCCGCGTGCGCGCACGACCTGCTCGCGCTTGCGCTCCCGATCGCGACGCTCGCGCTCCCACCGCTCGCGCTCCCACCGGTCCCGTGCCCGACGGTCGCGCTCCCAGCGCTCCCGATCGCGGCGGTCGCCGACGCGCGCACCGGCCTGCTTCCAGCCGCCGTCCCGGCGGTCATCGTCCCAGCGGTCGCCACGACGACGATCGTCATCGTCGTCGTCATGCTCGCGATCGCGCCCCCACCACCACGGATCGTCGCGCCCGGCACGCCGCCGGCCCCAGCCGTCGCGATCGTCGTCCGCGCGCCCCACGAGGACGCGCCCGCCGGTCCGCCACGCTTCGGCGCGCGCGCTCGCGCAATCGGTGACGCGCGGCTGATTGCCCGGCGGGAGCTGGTCGTACCAGACGCGGCAGAGCCCGGCCGGCGGGAGGTGACCGGGCGGCACGCCGCGTGAGCCCTGCGCACCGAGCAGCCCGGCGGCCGCGGCGATGGGGACCGCGCGACGGAGCGGCAGCGAACGAGCGATCGGATCACGCATCACGAGCTCCCTGTGGGTGACGCCCACAGGCAGAGCAGGGGGCGCGCCAGCCGCGCCCGATGCTCGCAACTCGTTGCCCGTGCGGGGGTTGCGCCGTGCGTCCGGGGCGTGGGCCGGTGGCCGGCTGTCCGCGCCCGGGGACGCCGCGGCACAGGTGCCGTCCCCTGCGCAGGTCAGCGGTCGCGTGGTGACCACGCCCCGCGCCGCGCGGCCGGCACCGCGCGGCGACCCCTCGCCGGTCTTGTCCATCAAGAAATCTTGATGCATCATCCCGACGTGCCCGTCCTCGCTGCCCCCGCCTCGCTCGACCTCGCGCGCATGGCCGTCCTCTGCCATGCGCTCTCCGACGGCACCCGCCTCGGCATCCTCGCGATGCTGCGCGGGGGCGAGCGGTGCGTCTGCGAGCTCCAGGACGAGCTCGACGCGGCCCAGTCGCGGCTCTCGTTCCACCTCAAGGTGTTGCGCGAAGCCGGGCTCGTCACCGACCGGCGCGACGGGCGCTGGAGCTACTACGCCGTCGTGCCGGCGGCGCTCGCCGAACTGCACGACCTGACGGTGGCGATCCAGCCGGCGCCCGTTCGCGCCGCCCTCCCGACGGCCGGCGCCTGCTGCGGCTGAACCGCCGCCCCACGTGCGTCCCGCGCACTCGACACATCAACCATTCTTGATCGGAATCGCCGCCATGTCCCTCCCCGTCCTCCCCCCGGTGCAGGCCGACGAGGTGCGTGCCAAGTACGGCGCCGCCGCGCGGCGCGTGCTCGCCGTCGAACCGACCGCCGCCTCGTGCGGCGGCCCCGTGAACGCCTGCTGTGGCGGTGCCGAGTTCGAGGGCACCGTCGACCCGATCACGGCGAATCTCTACGCGATCGGTGAGACCGACGTCCTGCCGCCCGCCGCGGTGCTCGCCTCGCTCGGCTGCGGCAATCCCACGGCACTCGCTGCGCTGCGCCCCGGCGAACGGGTCCTCGACCTCGGCAGCGGCGGCGGGATCGACGTCCTCCTCTCGGCGCGGCGCGTCGGGCCGACCGGCTTCGCGTGGGGCCTCGACATGACCGACGACATGCTCGCCCTCGCACGGCGCAACGCCGAGGCGGCGGGCGTCGTGAACGTCGCGTTCCTCAAGGGACGCATCGAGCAGGTCCCGCTCCCCGATGCGTCGGTCGACGTGATCATCTCGAACTGCGTCGTGAACCTCAGCACCGACAAGCGCGCGGTGATCGCCGAGGCGTGGCGCGTGCTTGCGCCCGGTGGTCGGTTCGCGCGCTCCTCGAGGCGCAGGGCTTCGTCGACGTCGACATCGAGCCGACGCGGACCTACGATGCGCACGACGCACGCACCTTCCTCGAGCAGGCCGGGCTCGATGCCGACGCGCTGGTCGCGGCGCTCGAGGGGCGGGTGATGGCGGCCTTCGTGCGCGCCACCAAGCCGGTGACCGCCGCATGAGCCGAGCGACCACGCTGCGCGGCGCCGTGCCCGCCGATCGCTCGGGGATCGAGGCGCTCCTGCACGCGGCGGGGCTCCCGCTCGACGGCCTCGCACCGCTGCTCGAGGCGACGCCCGATCAGGTCGTCGTCGCCGTCGACGACGCGGGGGCGCTCGTCGGCGTCGCCGCGCTCGAGATCGCGGGCCGCGCCGCACTGCTCCGCTCCGTGGCCGTCGCGGCGCCGCACCGCGGCGCGGGGCTCGGCGCCGCGCTCGTGCGCGATCGGCTCCGCACGGCGGTGCGACGCGGCCTCGGCGAGGCATGGCTGCTCACCACCAGCGCAGCGACGTGGTTCCCGCGCTTCGGCTTCGTGGCGGCGGCGCGTGCGAGCGTGCCGGAT
Organism: Gemmatimonadaceae bacterium; assembly: GCA_025453855.1. Taxonomy (GTDB): domain Bacteria; phylum Gemmatimonadota; class Gemmatimonadetes; order Gemmatimonadales; family Gemmatimonadaceae; genus JALOPO01. The sequence continues at coordinate 1,095 of JALOPO010000539.1, read as the reverse complement.
GCGCTCGCGGCCACGGCCGAGTTCCGCGGCGCGTGTCCGGCCTCGGCGACGCTGCTGCACAAGCCGCTCGCCCCCTCGGCGCGCGTGCTCGTGCTCTGCACCGGCAACTCGGCCCGCAGCCAGGTCGGCGAGGCGCTCCTCGCGACGCACGGCGTCGCGCGAGCGGCCGGGGTCGTGCACGCCGCGAGCGCCGGGTCGCGCCCCGTCGCGCGCGTGAATCCCGGGGCGGTCGCGGTGCTGGCGCGCCATGCCATTTCGTGGGACGGCGGCACGCCGAAGACCATCGACCAGGTGCTCGGCGACCGGCACGACCTCGTCATCACCGTCTGCGACGACGCGAAGGAGGCGTGCCCCGTGATCCCCGGCGCGACGATGGTGCACTGGGGGCTCCCCGATCCGGCGCACGAGTCCGAGCCGACGGCGCTCGCCCGTGCCTTCGACGCGACCTTCGCCGCGCTCGACGCGCGCGTGCGGGCCCTGCTCGCACTGCCGCTCGAGACGATGGACCGGGCCGCGCTGCGCCGCGAGGCGCAGGCGATCCACGACCGCCTCGGTTGACCACCGCGCGCCCTCGGTGCCGTGCGCGGGCGTTCGCGCGCACGCGGCACCGGGCTCGTCGCGGTGCCGCGTGCCTCAGCGTCGCTGGGGGCGCATCACTTCGAGCGGCTTGCGCCAGTCGATCAGCTGGCCGCGTCGCTTGTCCCAGATCCCCTGCGCCCGCTCCCGCGCACGTCCCTCGAGCAGGCCGAGGAGCGCCGCCGCGGCCCGCTCCTCGTTCGCCACGACGCGGTCCATCGCCTCGAGCATCACCGGCATCGACGTGCGGAAGGTCCGCGTCGTCTCCTCGTCGGGCGGCGTGGAGCTCGTCTTCCCGGGCTTGAGGCGACGCTGTGCGTCGTCGTAGGCGACGAGCGCGTCGCCGTTGGCGGTCAGGAGCGTGTCGGCGATCGCGGTGAAGGCCGCCACCTGCGCGTCGGTGAGCTGCAGCTTGGCGCGCTCGGCGAGCATGCGCTTCGCGATGTCGGTCGCGACGATCTCGTTCGCGCGCGGGAACGACGGCAGCCGGAACTCGGGTTGCGCCGGGATGCCGCGCGT
>JALOPO010000538.1 GCA_025453855.1 Gemmatimonadaceae bacterium | reverse complement strand
ATGTCGAGCAGCAGGTTCCCCATCGACGGGTTGTAGCTGAAGCTCCCGCCGGTGAAGGTCAGCGTCGCCTCGGCGTTGCCACCCAGCGTGAGCGTGCCGATGAGGGTGTTGTCGGCGCCGCGGTTGCTGTCGAAGTCGGTGATGCTGAGCGTGTTGCTCCCCTGCACCGTGCGCGACGAGGTGGAGAGGAAGACCGAGTACGTGCCGCTGCGGTAGGCGCCCGCGTTGCTGGCCCGGAAGAAGCGCACCCCCGTGAAGGTCACCGGCGCGCTCCACGACTCGGCGCTGAAGAGCTGCTGGTAGATGGTCGCCGGCGGCGTCCCGACGTTGGAGAAGCCGCCGAACGGCATGAAGTTGGACGTGGGGCCCGGTCCGCCGATGATCTGCGCGTGCAGCGCGGTGGCGGTGACGAGGGTGAGCGCGACGAGCCGACGGAGCATGGACGCCTCGGGTGGGAGGAGATGGAGCTCCCATCCTGCCACCGTCCCCGTCGCACGTCAACGCACGTCGTCCTCGTCACGGCCGCTCGACTGCGCGGCGACCGAACAGCAGTTGACCACGGTGGGCACGGTGGGCACGGTGGGCCGGCGGTGACCGGATCTCCTGACCCGCGCTCACCGCAGGCTTCGCCGCGCGACACCGACTTGGCCTCCACGACCGTGAACCGTGGACCCAGGGCGTTCGTGATCGGACAGGCGCGCGATCGCAGCCCTTCCCCCTGCCATCACACCGTGTCCACCGTGCCCACCGTGATGACCGGCTGTTGCGAGCCTGACACCCGCCGCCGGCACGCTACCTTTCGGGGGTTGTTCGCCGCTCGCCGTGCCCTGTCGCTCATCGCCGGTCGTCCTCATGTCCGACTCCCTGCCCGATCCGCTGCCGACGCTCGACGTGCGCCCGATCGATCGCCCGCGCATCCCGCCGGGCCAGTCGCGGACGATGAAGTGGCCGGTGCTCCACTACGGCAACGTGCCGCGCGTGGACCTCGCCACCTGGCGGCTCGAGCTGCGCGGGCTGGTCGACTCGGCCCGATCGTTCACGCTCGACGAGCTGCAGGCGATGCCGCGCCAGGTGACGCGCTGCGACATCCACTGCGTGACGCGCTGGAGCCGGCTCGACAACGACTTCGAGGGCGTCAGCGTCCAACAGCTCCTGCGGCTGGCCGGCGTGCGCCCCGAGGCGACGCACGTGATGGTCCTCGCCGAGCAGGGCTTCACGACCAACCTCCCGCTGGCCGACCTCGATCGCCCGGAAAACATCCTCGCCTGGCGTCACGACGGCGCCGATCTCACCCCCGACCACGGCTGGCCGCTCCGCCTCGTCGTCCCGCACCTCTACTTCTGGAAGAGCGCGAAGTGGGTGCGCGGCCTCGAGTTCATGGCCGGTGACCGCCCCGGCTTCTGGGAGCAGAACGGCTACCACATGTACGGCGACCCGTGGCGCGAGCAGCGCTACGGCGGCTTCGACGTGAAGCAGTGGATGATCAACGCCTTCCGCCGCGACTCGAAGAAGTCGACGTGAGCGACGTCCCGCCCGCCCCGCTCGGTGCGACCGCCACGGCCGCACCGCCCGACGCGATCCTCGACGGCCTGAACGCCGAGCAGCGCGCGGCGGTGACGCACGGCGACGGGCCGCTGCTGCGTCCGCCCCGAACGCATCCTCCTGCTCACCTTCACGCGCCGCGCCGCGCAGGAGATGCTGGCGCGCGTGGAGCGTCTCGTCGGCCAGCCGGCGAAGCATGTCCAGGGCGGCACCTTCCACGCCACCGCGCACCAGCTGCTGCGGCGCTTCGGCGAGCACGCGGGGATCGCCACCGGCTTCACCATCCTCGACCAGGGCGATGCGGTCGACCTGATGCAGCTCGCGCGATCGTCGATCGGCGTGGCGGCGAAGGAGAAGCGCTTCCCGCGCAAGGAGACGCTGCACGCGGTCTACAGCCGGCACGTGAACACCGACGTCCCGGTGCTCGACCTGCTGCGCCGCGAGTGGCCGCAGTTCGAGGACGACGCGCCGGCGATGCTGCGCGTCTTCGCCGACTACGTGCGGCGCAAGACCGAGCGCAATCTCGTCGACTACGACGACCTGCTCCTCTTCTGGGCCGCCATGCTCGAGAGCGAGGGCGGCCTCGGCGCGCGCATCGCCGGGCTGTACGACCACGTGCTGGTCGACGAGTACCAGGACACGAACGTCGTGCAGGCGCGCATCCTGCGCGGGCTCTGCGCCGCGCACCGCAACCTGTCCGTGGTCGGCGACGACGCGCAGAGCATCTACGCCTTCCGCGGCGCGACGGTGCGCAACATCCTCGACTTCCCCGCCGAGTGGCCGGGCACGACCGTCGTCACGCTCCATCGCAACTACCGGAGCACGCAGCCGATCCTCGACAGCGCCAACGCGGTGCTGGCCGCGGCGCGCGAGGGGTATCGCACGCAGCTGCGCAGCGAGCGCGCGGGAGGCGAGCGCCCGTGGCTCGTCCCGCTCCCCGACGAGCCGGCGCAGGTGCGCTTCGTCGTCGATCGCCTGCTCGAGCTGCACGAGGGCGAGGGGCTCGCCTTCCGGCGCATGGCGATCCTCGTGCGCGCCGGCTACCAGAGCGGGGCGATCGAGATCGAGCTCGCGGCGCG
>JALOPO010000537.1 GCA_025453855.1 Gemmatimonadaceae bacterium | reverse complement strand
CAGCGCGAGCTTCTGCTCGCTGGTGCGCCGCAACTGGCGTCCAGCCTTCCGGTGCCGCATGGCTTATGACTCCTGCGTAGTCTCGACGGGATCGTCCGGGGCATTGGCCGCGACCTTGCTCGGCGGCGTGCCCCAATCGAGCACGCGAGCGTGGTCCCCGACCTCCTCGAACCGCATCCCGAAATTCAGTCCGCGCTTCTCGAGGAGCTCAGCGACCTCCTCGAGCGACTTCTTGCCGAAATTCTTGACCTGGAGGATCTGCTGTTCCGACTGCCGGACCAGGTCGCCCAGCGTGCGGATGTTGCTGTTCTTGAGCGAGTTGACGCTGCGGACCGAGAGCCCCAGTTCGTCGATCGCGACCGCGAGCTCGACGAGCGGGACGCCCTGCCCGTCGAGATCCGCGCCGCCGCCGAGGCCGGCCGCGCTGTGCGACCCGAAGGCCGCGAAGTACTGGAAGTGCGCCTGCGCGAGTGCCGCGGCGTAGCTCACCGCCTCGGCCGGCGTGATCGTCCCGTCGGTCTCGACGGTGAGCACGAGCCGATCGTAGTCGGTGCGCTGCCCGACGCGCGTCTCGGCGACGGTGAAGTTGGCGCGCCGGACCGGGTTGTAGAGCGCGTCGATGCGCACCAGGTCGACCGGCATGCCGCGCTCGACGGGGTGCTGGTCGGCCTCGACGTAGCCGCGCCCCTTGTTGACGTACAGCTCGATCGACAGCTCGCGATCGTCCTGCAGCGTGAGCAGGTGGTGCTCGGGGTGCGCGACGCGCAGCCCGGCGGGGAGGACGAGCATCCCCGCGGTCACCGGGCCGGCCTGGCGCTGCACGAGGCGCACGACGCCCTGCTCGATGTCCTCGTCCATGGAGAGGACGAGCGACTTCAGGTTGCCGATGATCTGGTGGACGTCCTCGACGACGCCGGGGATGGTCTGGTGCTCGTGGACCACGCCCTCGATGCGGAAGCCCCACACCGCCGCGCCGCGGAGCGACGAGAGCAGCATGCGCCGCATCGCGTTGCCGAGCGTGTGGCCGAAGCCGCGCTCGAGCGGCTGCAGCCGGAACTCGGCGATGAAGGGGTTGTCGTCACGCGTCGTCGCCTCGACGAGCTGCGGACGGACCAGGCCACGAAGGTCGATCTGCGCCATGAACTCAGGTATCCGGAAGGTGGTCTCGCCGACGAACGGTGTCGGCGACGCCCTGCCCCGCCCCTCACGCGCGGCAGGCTCGTACGGGAGTGAGGGTCCCGACCCAGCGGGGCACCCACGGGCGCCCCGTCGTGCTCCGCGGCGTCGCCCGAAGGCGACGCCGCGGCTCGTGCATCACTTCGAGTAGAGCTCGACGACGAGCTGTTCCTGCGCCGCGATCGGGATGCTCGCCCGCTGCGGGCGTTCGAGCATGCGGCCGCTGAACGTCTCGCGATCGGCGGCGAGCCACGACAGCGGCGCGTTGCGCGCGGCCTGCTCGATCGCCGCGCCGACCACCGTCAGCTCGCGCGACTTCTGGCGCACGCGGATCTCCTGGCCGGGCTGCACGAGGAAGCTCGGGATGTCCACCGACTTGCCGTTGATCTCGACGTGGCGATGCCGGATGAGCTGGCGCGCCGCCTTGCGGCTGGGCGCGAAGCCGAGCCGGTAGATCATGTTGTCGAGCCGGCTCTCGAGCGCCGCGAGCAGGTTGTGGCCGGTGATGCCGGGCTGCTCTCCGAGACGCCGTAGATGCGCTTGATCTTCTGCTTCTCGCGCAGCTGCTTGGCGTACTCCGACGTCTTCTTGCGGCGCGCCGTCGCCTGGCCGTGCTGGCCCGGGGCGTAGGGGCGACGCTCCACGGGGCACTTCTCCGTGAAGCACTTGATCCCCTTGAGGAAGAGCTTCGTCCCCTCGCGGCGGCACTGACGGCAGCTGGGACCGGTGTAGCGGGCCATGGCTCAGACCCTCCGGCGCTTGGGGGGACGGCAGCCGTTGTGCGGGATCGGCGTGACGTCCTTGATGCTCTTGACCTGCAGGCCGGCGGTGGCGAGCGCCTGGATGGCGGACTCGCGCCCCGAGCCGGGGCCCTGCACGCGCACGTGCACGCGCTTCATCCCCATGCCGAGCGCCTCGCGCGCCGCCTGCTCGCTGGCGACGGTGGCCGCGAACGGCGTGCTCTTCTTGGAGCCCTTGAAGCCGGCCTTGCCGGCCGAGCCCCACGCGACGGCGTTGCCGCGCGCATCGGTGATCGTGATCGTCGTGTTGTTGAACGTCGCGCTGACGTGCGCGACGCCCTCGGCGTCGACGACCTTCTTGGTCTTCTTCGCGGTAGCCATCGGTTACTTGGTGACCTTCTTCTTGCCCGCGATCGCGCGGCGCGGCCCCTTCTTCGTGCGGGCGTTGGTGTGCGTACGCTGGCCGCGCACGGGGAGGCCGCGGCGGTGGCGGATCCCGCGATACGACCCGATGTCCATCAGGCGCTTGATGTTCATCGCGATCTCGGTGCGCAGCGCACCCTCGACGCGATGATCGCGCTCGATGACCTGGCGCAGGCGGTTCACGTCCGCCTCGACCAGGTCCTTGACGCGCTGCGCGGCATCCACCCCGGTCTTGGTGAGGATGTCACGGGCCGTCTTGCGGCCGATGCCATAGATGTACGTCAGGCCGATCTCGACCTTCTTGTCGCGCGGAAGGTCCACGCCAGTCGCGCTTGACGACCTTGCAGTACTCGCAGATCGGCTTGACACTGCTACGCACCTTCACGGGACGACTCCAGTTCGGGTCTCACGAAACGAGCAAGACGCTCAATAAAGCCGAGCCGGGCGTCGCACGCAACGCTCGAATGTAACGGTTTGGGGCGGGACGCTTGACACCACCGGCGAGCCGACGTGTACGGAACCGACGCGGCTTCGTGATCTGTTCGGGGGCGCCCGCTCAGCCCGCAGCCGCACCCGCCACCGACGCGGCGATCGCATCCCACGCCTCCTCCGGCACCGCCGCCGCCGTCACCGCACGACCAAGGATCAGGTACCGCGCCCCCGCCGCGGCCGCGGCGGCCGGCGTCACCACGCGCGCCTGATCGTCGGCCGCCACACCCGCGGGACGGAGCCCCGGGACGAGCGGCGCCAGTCGCCGACCGTGCGCGGCCACGACCGCCGGGAGCTCGGCGCCGCTGCACACCACGCCGTGCGCCCCCGCACCGGCCGCGATCCCCGACAGGCGCACCACCTCGCGCGCGACATCGACCGCGTCGGCACGTCCCCACGCCCCCTGCACCGCCGGCGCGTCGAGGCTCGTGAGCACCGTCACCGCCACGATCCCCGTGCGATCGCCACCGCCCTCCACCGCCGCCGCGACCATCGCCGCGCCGCCGCTGGCGTGCACCGTCAGCAGCCGCACCCCGAGCCCGGCCGCGCGCCGCGCCGCCTGGCGCACCGTGGTGGGGATGTCGTGGAGCTTGAGGTCCAGGAACACCTCTGCCCCGGCCGCGTGGATCGCGCGCACGATCGACGGCCCCTCGGCCGTGAAGAGCTCGAGACCGACCTTGTAGAAGGCGCACCGCCCCGCGAAGCGCTGCACGAGCGCGAGCGCGGCGTCGGCATCGGGGACGTCGAGGGCGAGCAGGAGTGCGGGTGCGGTCATCGCATCGTCTCGAGCGAGCATGTCGTCAGGTCGGCCACTGGAGCGTGCCGCGGATCTCGCCGAGCGAACGCACCCCCTCGCGTGCGCACCACTCGGCGAGGCCGCGCGCGACCCGCTCGGGCTGGCGCGGATCGACCATGCCGGCGGTCCCCATCCCCACGAGCGTCGCCCCGGCCATGAGGTAGCTCAGCGCATCGCGCACGCGGAAGACGCCACCGAGCCCGATCACCGGGAGCCCCGGGTGCGCACGCGTCACGCGCCACGTGGCGAGCACGCCGACCGGGAGGAGCGGTGGCCCGCTCGTCCCACCGCTCCCGAAGCCGATCACCGGGCGCCGCGACGCCGGATCGACCACCAGCCCCGGGAGCGTGTTCACGAG
>JALOPO010000078.1 GCA_025453855.1 Gemmatimonadaceae bacterium | reverse complement strand
ACCGGTCACGCGGCCACCTGCAGCACGACCTTGCCGAACTGCCGCCCGCTCGAGAGCCGCTCGTATGCCTCGCGCGCATGCGCGAGCGGCCAGACCGAGTCGATGGGTGGCCGCAGGCGCCCGGCGCGGAAGGCGGCCACGATGGCATCGAACTCGTCGTCGGAGCCCATCGTCGATCCCATCAGCGACCACTGGTTCCAGAAGAGGCGGCGCACGTCGGTCTGCACCATCGGCCCCGAGGTGCCGCCGCAGGTGACGAGGCGCCCCGCCCGACCGAGCGACGCGAGCGAGCGCGCCCACGTCTGCTCGCCGACGCTGTCGATCACCACGTGCACGCCCGCCTTCCCTGTCGCCTCGCGGATCTCGCGGGGGATGTCCTGCCGCGCGTGGTCGAGGAGGTGATCGGCGCCGAGGGCACGGGCGCGCCCGAGCTTCTGCGGATCGGAGCTCGTCACCCACGTCGTCGCCCCGCGCGAGGCGCACAGCTGCAGCGCCGCCAGCGCCACGCCACCGCCGATCCCCCAGATCAGCACCCGCTCCCCGGCCCGCACCCGCGCGCGGCTCTCCACCATGCGATAGGCGGTGAGCGTGGCGAGGGTGAACGCCGCCGCCTCGTGCGGCGCGATCGACGCCGGCACCGTACGCACGTTCCACTCGGGAACGACGCACAGTTCGGCCGCCGTCCCGGGACGATGCTCGCCGAGGAGGCGGAAGCGCGGGCAGAGCGGCTGTTCGCCGGCGAGGCAGTACTCGCACGCGCGGCAGGAGAGCCCCGGGTTGATCACCACGTGGTCGCCGACACGCACCGAGGTCACGCGGTCGCCGATGGCGTCCACCGTGCCGGCGCCGTCCGCGAGCGGGATCCAGTCGGGAGTGAGCGTGACCCCGGGGATCCCCTGCAGCACGAAGAGGTCGAGGTGATTGAGGGCCGCGGCCGCGATGCGCACGCGCACCTCGTGGCCGGTCGGCGGCGGGGGATCGGGGAGGTCGGTGCGGAGCTCGAGCTGATCGACTCCGCCATGTCCCTTGAGGACGAGGCCGCGCACGGGGGAACGAGGGGTCAGGGGGTTATCTTCGGCGTGCCCGCGCGCGAGGCCTCGCGAGAGGCCGGCGCCCGTACCGGCCGCGCGCTTCTTCCCTACCGATTGCCGCTCATGATCGCGATCAAGGTACCCCCGCTCGGCGAGTCGATCGTCGAGGCCACCGTCTCCCGCTGGCTGAAGCAGGAAGGCGAGGCCGTCGCGCCTGGCGAGACGCTCGTCGAACTGGAGACCGACAAGATCACGGTCGAGGTGCCGGCGCTGAAGGGCGGGACGCTCGCGAAGCGGATCGCGGCCGAGGGCGACGTGGTGCACGTGGACACGGTGCTCGGCGAGATCGCCGACGGGGGCGAGGCGGTGGCGCCGGCGCCCGCCGCGGCGACAGCGCCGGCGACCGTTCCGGCGGCGGCCGCGGCACCGGCGGCCGCGAGTGGCGACGTGAAGGCGAGTCCCGCGGCGCGGAAGGTCGCGGCCGAGGCGGGGGTCGACCTGGCCGGCGTCACGGGGACGGGGCGCGGCGGTGTGGTGAGCAAGCCCGACGTGGTGCAGGCGATGGGCGGCGGGAACGGGGCAGCCGGGGCGCCGGCCGCACCCGCGCCGGTGGCCCCGACGCCCGCCCCGGCACCGCGCCCCGCCCCGACCCCCGCGCCGATCGTGCGCAGTGGCGAGCGCGAGGTGCGCGAGAAGATGACGACGCGCCGCAAGCGCATCGCCGAGAACCTCCTGCTCGCGCAGCACAGCACGGCGCACCTCACGACGTTCAACGAGATCGACATGACCGCCGTGAGCGCGCTCCGCGAGCGGCTCAAGGAGAAGGTCGAGAAGGACCACGGCGTCCGCCTCTCGTTCATGCCGTTCTTCGTCAAGGCGGCGGTGCAGGCGCTCAAGGCCTACCCGGTGGTCAACGCGCAGATCGACGGCGACGCGGTCATCTACAAGAACTACGTGAACATGGGCATCGCCGTCGCCAGCGACGCCGGGCTCGTGGTGCCGAACGTCAAGGACGCCGACCGCAAGGGGATCCTCGACATCAGCCGCGACATCGCCGCGCTCGCGAAGAAGGCGCGCGACGGCAAGCTGGCGATGGACGACCTCACCGGCGGCTCGTTCACGATCACCAACGGCGGCGTCTTCGGGTCGCTGATCTCGACGCCGATCATCAACTACCCGCAGGTCGGCATCCTCGGCCTGCACAAGACGCAGGATCGCCCGGTGGCGGTGGGCGGCCAGGTCGTGATCCGGCCGATGATGTACGTCGCCCTCAGCTACGACCACCGCATCATCGACGGGCAGCAGGCGGTGCTCTTCCTGGTGCGCGTGAAGGAGCTGATGGAAGACCCCGCGGCGATGCTGGTGGAGTAAGGGACAGCACATGGCGAACGGACCCATCGCCGCCGACGTCGTCGTCATCGGCGGCGGCCCCGGCGGCTACGTGGCGGCGATCCGCGCCGCGCAGCTCGGGCTGCACACCGTCTGCGTGGAGATGGATCGCACGCTGGGCGGCACCTGCGTGAACGTCGGGTGCATCCCCAGCAAGGCGCTCCTCACCAGCTCCGAGCACTTCGACTTCGCGCGGCACGCCGCGGCCGAGCACGGCGTGATGATCGGCGACGTGCAGGTCGACCTGGCGCGCATGATGAAGCGCAAGGACGACGTCGTGTCGTCGAACACCAAGGGCGTCGAGTTCCTCTTCAGGAAGAACAAGGTCACCTGGGCGCGCGGGCGCGGTGCGCTGAAGGCCGGCAACCTCGTGGAGGTCACCGCCGCCGACGGCGCGGTGACGAGCTACCAGGCCGCGAACGTGATCATCGCCACCGGGTCGGAGAGCATCCAGCTCCCCTTCCTCCCCTTCGACGAACGGCGCGTGGTGAGCAACATCGGCGCGCTCGCCCTGCCGGCGGTGCCGAAGCGGCTGCTGGTGGTGGGCGGCGGCGTGATCGGCCTCGAGCTCGGCTCGGTCTGGCGCCGCCTCGGCAGCGAGGTGACGGTCGTCGAGTTCATGCCCACGATCCTCCCCGGCATGGACGAGGAGATCGTGAAGGAGGCGACGCGAGTCTTCGGCAAGCAGGGGCTCGCGATCCGCACCGGGACCAAGGTCACCGGCGCCGATCTCTCCGGCGACACGATCACGGTGTCGGTCGAGAGCGCGACGGGGAGCGAGGTGCTGGAGTGCGACGTGGTGCTGGTGAGCGTCGGACGTCGCCCGCTCCTCGCGGGGATCGATGCGCAGGCGCTCGGCCTCGCGCTCGGGTCGCGCGGCGAGGTCCTCGTCGACGACCAGCTGCGCACCAACCTCCCGAACGTCTTCGCGATCGGCGACGTGGTGGGCGGCAAGCTCCTCGCGCACAAGGCCGAGGACGAGGGGGTGATCGCCGCCGAGGTGATCGCGGGGAAGCCGGTGCACATGCACTACCGCTCGATCCCGAGCGTCGTCTACACCTGGCCCGAGATCGCGAGCGTCGGTCTCGCCGAGCACGAGGTGAAGGCGAGCGGGCGCCAGTACAAGGTGGGCAAGTTCCCGTTCAGCGCGAACGGGCGCGCGCGCTGCCTGGGCGAGACGACGGGCTTCTGCAAGTTCATCGCCGACGCGGTGACCGACGAGCTGCTCGGCTGCCACATCATCGGGGCGAACGCGGGCGACCTGCTGCAGGAGGTGGTGCTCGCCTTCGAGTATCGCGGGTCGAGCGAGGACATCGCCATCACGGTGCATGCGCATCCGACGCTGAGCGAGGTGGTGAAGGAGGCGGCGCTGGCGACGCTGGGGCGGGCGATCCACATCTGAGCGGCGGCGGCCTGCCGTGCGTCGCGCCCCGTCGGCCACTCGCCGACGGGGCGCGTTCGATTCGTGGCATGGGCGGGAACTCATCGAGCCCTTCGCGGCAATTGATGGCTCGCCTCCGTCCACGCCACACCCGACGCCGAGTTGTTCATGCGCCTCCTCGCCCACGCCGTCCCGCTCCACGCCCGCGCCACCGACGCGGCGACCGCGCGCGCCACGACAGCCGGTGCCACGCTCGGCGAGCATGTCGCGCACTGGGGGCTGATCGTCACGCTGGCGGCGATCGGCGCACTCAAGTTCACGCGCCCCGAGGCGGAGGGGATCCGTCCGCTGGTGGAGAGCACGCCGCTGCTCGCGTGGAGCTACGCGATCGCGGGAACGGGCGCGGTCTCGGCAGCCATCGGCGTGATCGAGCTGGTGGCGGCGGCGCTGCTCGCGACGGATCGCCGCTTCCCGCGCGCGGCGATGCTCGGGGCCGCGCTCGCGACCGCGACCTTCGCGACCACGGTGAGCTTCCTCGTCACGGCGCCCGGGGCGTGGGATCGTGCGCTCGGCTTCCCGGCACTCGGGGGCACCGGGCAGTTCCTCGTCAAGGACATCGTCCTGCTCGGCGTGTCGTTGCATGCGTTCGCGCGCGCACGCCGCGCCGCGCGGTTCACCCCGCGCGACTGAACCCCTCCGCCTCGAGCGCGCGCAGCACGCGCTCGCGCGTGGCGGCGCCGTGCGGCGCGATGGTCGCGGTGCGGCCGACCGCGAGCAGGAACGAGCGTGCGAAGGCGAAGTGCGGCGGGCACTTCGCGCACGCGGCGAGGTGCGTCGCGACCTCCACGGCGGCGTGCTCGGCGAGGGCGCCGTCGATGTAGTCCCAGAGACGGCGCACGGCGGTCTCGCAGTCGATCGGAGTGGTGAGAGGCGGGGTGGCGGTCATGGGGCGGGAGCGGTCGGGGTGATGGTCTGCGGGGTGGGCGCGACGGTGCGAAAGCCGGCGTCGCGCGCGTGCTCGAGCAGCGCCTCCTGCAGCACGCGTCGCGCGCGGAAGAGGCGCGACCGCACGGTGCCGATGGGAATGCCGAGGAGCGTGGCGACCTCGTCGTAGCTGGCGCCCTCGACGTCGACGAGGAGCACGACGGTGCGGAACGGCGGCGCCAGCGCATCGATCGCCGCACGAATCGCGGGGCCGAGGTCCATCGCGAGCAGGCGCACGTCGAGCCCCTCGCGTGCCGCGGCGGCGTGGCCACGTGCCGCGGCCAGCGCCTCGAGCTCGGCGTCGGTGCCCTCGTCGGTGAGCTGGATGCGTCGCGCGCGCTCGCGCGAGCGGATGAAGGCGTGATGGCAGATCGCGAGCAGCCAGCGTCGCAGCTCGCGCGCGCGATCGAAGGTGTGCCAGCCGCGCCACGCGCGCAGGAAGGTCTCCTGCACGAGATCGTCGGCGTCGGCTGCGTCGCGCGTGAGGGCGCGCGCGTAGCGCGCGAGATCCGGGAGCAGCGCCAGGACCTCGCGTTCGAAGGCGACGGAGACGGCGTCGGGCGGGTCGGTGGCGGTCACGCGGGCGATGACGCGGAAGTCGGCGGGGGCGCGCGCCGAGCCCGGCGCGATCGTCGCCCCCGACCTATCCGTGAGCGCGGCGCCCGGTTCCCGCGCCGCTGCGACAGCGTGACGAGGCGCGCGACCGTGCCATCCGGTGCGGCCGTGCGGTGCGCGGGTGGCGTGGCGACGATTCGCGCTGCACGATCACGGGTGGGATGGAACTCGCCGACGGGCCTGTGGCTACGTGGCGCGTGCCGTGATGACCGGCACCCCCAACGCTCACCCGGACCACGGATCCCGCATGGACCAGCCACCCACGCACGACCCGTCAACCGGCACGACCGTCACCAGCGCACCGGTCCGCTTCGCGATGGCGACGGCAGCGCCCGCGCCACGTCACGCGCTGGTGGTGCGCCTCACGCATTGGATCAGCGCCGCCTCACTCGTCGCGATGGCGGCCAGCGGGCTGCGCATCTTCAACGCCTCGCCGGCGTTCGCGCGCAAGGGCGATGCCCCGTGGGCGCTCTGGCCGTGGGAGGGGATGACGGTCCCCGCCTGGCTCACGCTCGGCGGCTGGCTGGGCGGCGCGCGCCACTGGCACTTCGCGATGATGTGGGTCTTCGTGCTCAACGCGCTCGTCTACGTCGCGCACCTCGCGCGACACGGGCGCTGGCGCACGATCGTGCCCGTGCGCGGCGACTGGCGCGACGCGATCGCCATGGCGCGCTTCTACCTGCGGCGCACGCCGGCGCACCCGCACCAGGGGAAGCACAACGCGCTGCAGAAGCAGGCCTACACGGCGATGCTCGCCTGCGGCGCCGTCTCGGTGACGAGCGGGCTCGCCATCTGGAAGCCGGTCACGCTCGGCTGGCTCACGGCGCTCTACGGCGGCTATGCGTGGGCACGCTGGTGGCACTTCGCGGCGATGCTCGCGCTGGGCGTGCTGGTGCTCGCGCACGTGGCGATGGTCTTCCTCGTCGATCCGTATGCCCTGCGCGCGATGACGACCGGCGGCTACGACGCCGATCGCTGGAGCCCCGAGGCGCGCAACGCGCGCCCGTTCGCCAACTGGGGACCGGCCCGCGCACCGCGCGCGACCGCGGCGGTGGCGGTCGCCCCGACGACCCCGGAGGCGTGATGGCAGCCGATCCCGTCCGACTCGCCGACGATCTCGTGCACCTCGCGCTCGAGCGGTTGCGCGCGCGCGGCGCGCTCGACCGACGCGGCTTCCTGCGCCTGTCGTCGCTGGCGCTCGCGGCGCCGCTGGTGGCCGCGTGCGATGCGCGCGGCACCGATGGCACGAAGCGGCTGCTCAAGGCGGTGGGGGCGCAGAACGAGAAGCTCGAACGCGCGCTCTTCCGCGCCTCGAGCCGCGATCACGGCTCGCCCGGCAAGCCGGTCGCGGGGAGCGACTTCCCCGGCTACTTCGTCTCCGATCGCGTGCCGACGTGGGACGAGTCGGCGCGCGGCCCGTGGCGCCTGCAGGTGGACGGTGCGGTGCAGCGCCCGCTCGCGCTCGACCTCGCGGCGCTGCAGCGCATGGCGCGGCTGCGGCAGCAGGTGAACCACTACTGCGTCGAGGGGTGGACGGCGTCGGCCGTCTTCACCGGCGTGCCGCTGGCCGAGCTGGCACGCCTCGCGGGCGTGACCCCGGGGGCCGCGTACGTCGACTTCCGTTCGTTCGACGAGGACTACCACGAGAGCTGGGACCTCGACAGCGCGATGCACCCGCAGACGATGATCGTGGTGGCGAAGGAGGATCGCCCGCTCTCGCCCATGTACGGCGCGCCGGCGCGTGTGCACTCGCCGGTGAAGCTCGGCTACAAGAACACCAAGTACCTCACGCACGTGACCTTCATGCGCGAGCGGAACGGCGGCTACTGGAGCGATCGCGGCTACGAGTGGTACGGCGGCAC
>JALOPO010000077.1 GCA_025453855.1 Gemmatimonadaceae bacterium | reverse complement strand
GCCGGCGTCGCCCTGGTCACCGGGAGCGAGGCCGAGATCGCGAGTGGCGCGGTGTCGCGCGACGAGCTCCTCGCCATGCTGCGCGCGGGGGCGGTCGCACCGGCTCGCACGCCGCACGACGGCGCCGACGCGCAGCTGCGCCGCACGCGGGTGCGCCTCCTGGTCGCCACGGACGTGGCGAGCGAGGGACTGTCGCTGGCCGGTGCGCGGACGGTCGTGCACCTCGACGAGCCGTGGACCCCGGCGCGGCTGCTGCAGCGCACCGGCCGCGCGGCGCGGATCGGCGCGCCCGTCGAGCGCGTGCGCGTCGTGCGCCTCGCCCCGCCGGCCACGCGCGACGAGTACGCCCGCGTCGAGCGCGTGCTGGCGCGCAAGGCCGGGCGACTCGTGCACGTGGACGCGCTCATGCGCCGGACACGCTCGGACGACACACTCGCGGCGATCACGCGCATCGCGCGACGGTGGAGCACGCCCGCGATCGCGCGGCGCCCGCAGGCCGCATGCGGTGTCGCGGTGCGCGCGGACGCGCGGCGTGATGCCGGTCCGCGGGACGCCGACGAATGGCTCGTCGCGCTGCAGGTCGGCCGCGGCACGCATGTGCGGACGGTCGTGCGCCTCGTTGCGCGCACGGGCGAGGTGCGGCGTGCCGGCCTGCGCGCGTGGCGGCGCGCGGACCTCGCGCCGCGCCCGCCGGACGCGACGTACGCCGCTGCTGCGCCGGCATGGCTCGGGCACGTGATCGCGGGCTGGTGGGCGTTGCGCGACGATCCGCTCGACCGGCGGGCATCGGTGACCGCCGAGCGGCCACACCCGCCGCTGCGCGATGCCCCCGCCCTCGCCCGGATCCGTGGCGCGCTCGACGCGGCCATCGACGGCGCCGCGCCACTCGAGCGCCACGCCTGCGCGCGTGGGGCCGAACGGGTGCGGCAGCGGCTGCGTGGCGGCGTGCCGGCCGCGCTGCTCGCGCGCTGGGCCGCGCGGGCGGGCGACGAGGCGCGCTGTCGTCGCTGGCTCGTCGCGCGCGGGCGTCACGTCGCATCCGGCGCGCGCGACCGGCGCGTGCACGCGGCCCCGGTGATCGTCGCCGCGATCCCGCTCGACGCTCGGCGGGGGCCGACGGGGACTGCGTAGACTTGTGGCGATGCGCAGCGCACTCCCGCCCCGCCCCGTCCTCTTCGATCTCGACGGCACCCTCGCCGACACGATCCCGCTCCTCGTCGCCTCGATGCGCGCCGCCTACGCCGCCTGCGGTGGTGAGCCGCCCGGCGAGCGCGAGTGGCTGTCGGGGATGGGGCGCCCGCTCCGCTCGCAGCTCGCCGACTTCGAGGGGAACGATCCGGTGCGCATCGAGGCGCTCGCCACCGCCTATCGCGAGTGGCAGCTGGCGCACCTGACCGAGTTCGTGAAGCCGTTCGCGGACATGCGCATCCTCCTCGACGCGCTCCATGCGCGCGGCCATCCGGTCGCCGTCGTCACCGGCAAGGGGTCGCCGATGGCGCGCACGACGCTCGAGTTCGTGGGGCTCATGGACGCCGTGCCGCTCCTCGTGGGGGCCGAGCAGACGCAGCGCCACAAGCCCGAGGCCGAGCCGCTGCTGCACGCCTGCGCGCGACTCGGCGTCGAGCCGGCGCGCGCCGTGTACGTCGGCGACGCGCCCAACGACGTCCTCGCCGCACGCGCCGCGGGGATGGTCGACATCTGGGTGGCGTGGGGCCCGTTCTCGCTCGCCGACCTCGCGCCGCTCGCCCCCACGCACGTCGCGTACATGCCCGCCGACGTGATCGAACTCCTCGACCTGCTCGACGCCGAGGAACGCGCGACGACGGTCGGGGCGTGAGTCGCGCGGCGAGCGGGGGCGTCGCGCGCCGGTCGGCACGCGGTCGCGAGCACCGCGTGGCGATTGCCATGATCGCCCTGCTCGCATCGAGCCCCGCGTTCGTGCCGGTGCTCGCGTCGACTGCCGACCACTCGCACACGCGGGGCCATGGCGCGCGGTCACCGGCGGCGCATGCACGCGCCGCACCGTGCGACACCATCGCCGGCGCCGGGCGCGCCACGGTGCTCCTCGTGCGTGCGGCGCTCGGGACGATCCGCATCACCGGCGACCCGACGCGACCCCTGCCGTGTGCGACCACGCGCGGTGCCGGCGCACGGTGGCGCGTGCGCGGCGACACGCTCGAGCTCTCGATCCCGGGCGGCACCGGGGTCGCCGCACCCGAGGTGGACGTGCGCGTGCGCACCGCCCTGCCGCTCCGCCTCGTGCTCGACGGCGCGACCGTGGAGGCGACGGGCACCGATGCCGCGGTGACGCTGCGCGCCACCACCGGGCGCGTGCGGCTCGTGCAGGTCGCGACGATCCGCGGCGAGGTCGGGACGGCGCGGCTCGCGGCCTCGCGCGTCGCGGGGGGCGTGCAGCTCCGCAGCACCACCGGTCCGCTCCTGCTCGACGACGTGGCCGGCGACGTGCTGGTCGACGGCGGGAGCGGCGACGTGGTGCTGCGCGGCGCGCGCGGCGCCACGCTCGACGTGCGCACCACCAGCGGCGCGGTGCGCTGGCAGGGGGTGCCCGACGCGCTCGGTCGCTACGTGATCCGCACCACCACCGGCCCGGTTGACCTGGCCATCGCGCCCGGCGCGCCGACCGCGGGACGCTGCGCGGTGCGTCGCGGCGAGTGCGAGATCGGCGACGGGCTGGTGGTGCTCGCGCGCGAGGTGATCGCGGGGCGACACGTGCGCACCTGGCGCACCGCCCCCGCGCCTGCGGGTCCGCCGGCCGAGCGCGTCGTGATCGAGAGCGTGACCGGCGCGGTGCGCATCGTGCGCGCGGCGCGGCTCCCGCCGCCCGGTCGGCTCGGGAGCGCGACGTCGCACGCACGGTGAGCGGCGGCGCTCGCACGGTGCACCGTTCCGCTCGTCGCGACGGTGCGGTAGCGTTGCCGGACGGTCCGCCCGAAACCCTCGCGCGCACGGCGGCGTAGGTGGCCCGTCGGCAGCTGCCGCGCGGTCGGCGATCGACGGCGGCAGGCCGGGCACGCGACGCGCGCTGCGTCGGGCGCCATCACGTCCATGTCAGGGGAGCCGCATGCGTCGCGCGTCCAGCCTCGCCGTCGTCGTTCCGTCGATCCTCGTGCTTGCGGCCTGCCGTGGCGATCGTGAAGGGACGTCCGAGACCATCACGTGGAAGGGGCCGATCAAGGCCGGCGCCACCTTCGCGTACCTGAGCCGCGACGGCAGCCTCACCGTCGAGGAAGGGAGCGCCGACAGCGCGGAGCTGGTGGTGAAGGTGCGTCGCCGCAGCGATGCGGTCGGCTCGGGGCGGCTCACCGTGCTGCAGGACGGCGACGGGCTGATCGCCTGCATCATCTTCAAGGACGGGCAGCCGTGCACGCGCGAAGGCTACGCGGCCGCCGACTGGAACGCGCGGGGCATCGACGCCAGCGCCACGCTCACGCTCCCGCGCGGGCACAAGGTCGACGTGCAGACGAGCAACGGGAGCGTGAAGGTCCTCGCCCCGACCGCCGAGGCGCGCGTCTCGACCAGCAACGGGAGCGTCACCGTGACCGACGTGGCCGGCCTGGCGAGCGTGAGCACGAGCAACGGGAGCGTCCGCGTGAAGAACGTGCGCGGCGCGATCGACGTGAGCACCAGCAACGGGAGCGTCCGCCTCACGCTCGACACCATCGCGGGCCCGATCACCGCCGCCTCCAGCAACGGCTCGATCACCGCCTACCTCCCGACCTCCGCGTCGGCGAAGCTCGCGATGTCGACCTCCAACGGCACGGCGACGCTCGACCTGCCCGGCAACGTGACGAGCAAGACGCCCAACGCGATCGAGGCGATGCTCGGCGGCGGCGCCTTTCCGGTCACGCTCACGTCGAGCAACGCGCGGGTGCGCGTGCTCCCCAATCGCGGCGAGTCGGGCGACGACGACGACCACTGACCGCGCGCATCGACGCGCGCGCACGGCACGACGTCGCCGCGGCGCACCGCGTCAGGCGGTGAAGAGCGCCTCGATCTCGCCCGCGAGGCGGATGTCCTTCTGCGTCAGCCCGCCCGAGTCGTGCGTGCTGAGCGCGATCGTGACCTTCGTGTACCGGATGTCGATGTCCGGGTGATGATCGGCCGCCTCGGCCGCGTCGGCGATGCGCTGCACGAAGGCGATGCCGGCGGGAAAGCTCGCGGCGACGTAGGTCTTGGCGATCGCATCGCCGCGGCGGCTCCAGCCGGGGAGCTCGCCGAGGGCGCGCTGGATCTCGATGTCGGACAGCTTCGGGGCGGCCATGGACTGCGGCTCCGGGCACGGGGTCGGGCGGCCGCGCGATCCGCAGCCGCGGCGGAAGCGTCGCACCGCCGGTCGGGCGGGGCAAGCGGTGGCGGCGGGGCACGCGCCACCCACGATGCGTGGCACGACCGTCGGCGCGCGGCCCGCATCCTGCCAGATTTGGCGGCGTCATGCTGCGCGTCACCGATCGGGGCCTCTACTGCGAGGCGGGCGACTTCCATGTCGACCCGTGGCGCCCCGTCCCGCGCGCCGTCGTGACGCATGCGCACGGCGACCATCTCGCCTGGGGGTGCGACGCCTACCTCGTGGCCGAGCCGGGACGCGCGGTGGCGCAGGAGCGGCTGGGGCAGTACGCCTCGCGCGTGGAGGGGATCGCCTACGGCGAGGTGCGCACCATCAACGGCGTGCGCGTCTCGCTGCATCCGGCGGGGCACATCCTCGGCTCGGCGCAGGTGCGCCTCGAGCACGGGGGCGAGGTCTGGGTGGTGAGCGGCGACTACAAGACCGCCCCCGATCCCACCTGCGCGCCGTGGGAGCCGGTGCGCTGCGACCTCTTCGTGACCGAGAGCACCTTCGGCCTCCCGATCTACCGCTGGCCCGACGAGGCGCGCGTGGTGCGCGACATCAACGCGTGGTGGGCGCGCAACGCGGCCGAGGGCGTGACCTCGCTCCTCTTCGGCTACGCGCTCGGCAAGGCGCAGCGGCTCATCGCGGGGCTCGATCCGGCGATCGGGCCGATCCTGCTGCACGGCGCGGTGGTGCGCATGACGGAGCTCTATCGCGAGGCGGGGATCGCGCTCCCGCCCACCGCGCATGCCACCGCGATGCGCGAGTCGCGGCGCGACGCGGTGCGCGGGGCGATCGTGGTCGCGCCGCCGAGTGCCGAGAACACGACGTGGGCGCGCCGCTTCGGGACGACGAGCAGCGCCTTCGCGAGCGGGTGGATGCTGGTGCGCGGCGCGCGTCGGCGGCGCGGCGTGGCGCGTGGTTTCGCGCTCTCCGACCACGTCGACTGGCCCTCGCTGCTGTCGGCGATCGAGGCCACGGGCGCATCGCGCGTCTGGGTGACGCACGGCTTCACGGGCGCGGTCGTGCGCTGGCTCGGCGAGCGTGGCGTCGACGCGCGCGCGATCCCCACGCGCTGGGAAGGGGAGCGCGACGATGCCGCGGTGATGGAGGAGAGCGCGCGGCAGGATGCGGCGGTGATCGACGAGGATGCGCGCCACGACGAGGCGGTGATCGACGAGGCGGCTCGCGACGACGCGGCGGTGATCGAGGAGCGCGACACGTGAAGGCCTTCGCCGCGCTCTACGACGCGATCGACGGGACGACGAGCACCGCCGCCAAGGTCGCCGCGCTGGTCGCGTACTTCCGCGCCGCCCAGCCGGCCGATGCGGCGTGGGCGACGGCCTTCCTCGTCGGGCGCCGCCCCAAGCGGCTCGTGCGCGCCCCCGACATCCGCACCTGGGCCGCGAGCGAGGCGGGCGTCGACGAGTGGCTCTTCGACGAGTGCTACACGCAGGTCGGCGACCTGGCCGAGACGATCTCGCTCCTCGTCCCCGAGCACGATGATGCCGGCGACGAGGCGTCGCTGGCCGAGTGGGTGGAGCAGCGGCTGCTGCCGCTCGGCACGCTCGAGGGGGCGGCGCAGCGCGACGCGCTCGTGGGGGCGTGGCGTGCGCTGTCGGGCACCTCGCGCTTCGTCTTCAACAAGCTGATCACCGGCGCCTTTCGCGTCGGCGTGAGCGAGGGGCTGGTGGTGCGCGCGCTGGCCGAGGTGAGCGGGCGCGAGGCGGACGTGATCGCGCACCGGCTGATGGGGGCGTGGGAGCCCGATGCCGCGTGGTATGCGCGCCTCGTGCACGCCGACACCGACGACGCCGACTGGAGCCGGCCGTATCCCTTCTTCCTCGCCTATCCGCTCGAGCAGCCGCCGGGTGCGCTGGGCGACGTGGGCGCGTGGCAGGCGGAGTGGAAGTGGGACGGGATCCGCGCGCAGGTGATCGTGCGACGCGGGCGCGTCTTCCCGTGGAGCCGCGGCGAGGAGCTGCTCGCGGGGCGCTTTCCCGAGGTGGAGCTCAGCGCGTCGCTCCTCCCGGATGGCACGGTGCTCGACGGCGAGCTGCTCGCGTGGCGCGAGGGGGCGCCGCTGCCGTTCGCGTCGCTGCAGCGGCGGCTCAATCGCAAGACGGTGGGGAAGAAGCTGCTGGCCGAGGTGCCGGTGGTGCTCGTCGCCTACGACCTGCTGGAGTGGCGCGGCGAGGACTGGCGCGCGCGACCGTTGCACGAGCGTCGTGCGCAGCTCGAGGCGGTGGTACGTGCGCTGCCGACCGGTGCGGCGATCGTCACCTCGCCGCTGCTCGGCGCCGACACGTGGGACGACCTCGCGCGGCAGCGCGACGAGGCGCGGCGGGCGGTGGCGGAGGGGCTGATGCTCAAGCGACGGAGCGCGCCGTACGGCGTCGGGCGGCGCGTGGGCGACTGGTACAAGTGGAAGGTGGCGCCACTGAGCGTGGATGCGGTGCTCGTGTATGCGCAGGCCGGGCACGGGCGGCGTGCGGGGCTCTTCACCGACTACACCTTCGCGGTGTGGGACGGCGACGAGCTGGTGCCGTTCGCGAAGGCGTACTCGGGGCTCACCGACGCCGAGATCCGCGAGGTGGACCGCTGGGTGCGACGGCACACGCTCGAGACCTTCGGCCCGGTGCGGAGCGTGACGCCGGAGCTCGTCTTCGAGCTCGCCTTCGAGGGGATCCAGGCGAGCCCGCGGCACAAGAGCGGGATCGCCGTCCGCTTCCCGCGCATCGCCCGTCGCCGCCCGGACAAACCGGCGCGCGAGGCCGACTCGCGAGTCGTGATGCACGGTGTCCCCGTTCCGGCGACCTGGCTCCGGTGCATGGCGGACATCCGTGCCGTTCGCGGTGGTCTGGTGCGGAACAGCGAAACGCAAAGGGCGCGAAGGCAACAGAAAGGGGTCTGGTGGCTTGCGGGTGGGCGGTGGCCCGGGGAGCGCAGTGCTTTCTGCTGCCTCAGAGTTCTCTGCGTTTCGTCGTTCCGCACCGGAACGCCACGAAGCAGCGGCCAGAAATCTGCGGCCCGCGGAATGAGCGTCGCTCAGCGAGCGCAGTCCTTTCCGTTGCCTTCGCGACCTTCGCGTCTCGCGGTTCCGCCACGATGCTCGCCCATGACACCGCACCTCGTGAGCGGCGCGGAGCCACGACCGTGACGGCGGTCGCATCACAGGCACCGGGCGTGGAGGCGATCGAGCG
>JALOPO010000076.1 GCA_025453855.1 Gemmatimonadaceae bacterium | reverse complement strand
CCCACCGGCGGCGGCAAGTCGCTCTGCTACCAGGTGCCGGCGCTCTGCGTGCGCGGGCTCACGGTCGTGGTCTCGCCGCTCATCTCGCTCATGAAGGACCAGGTCGACGCGCTCGTGGCGCGCGGCATCGACGCGGCCTTCATCAACAGCACGCTCTCGGCCGACGAGGTGCGCGAGCGCCTCGTGCGTGCGCAGACCGGGCGCCTCTCGCTGCTCTACGTCGCTCCCGAGCGCTTCGAGATCCCCTCGTTCGCCGAGCGGCTGCGCGCGATCGGCGTGGCGCTGCTGGCGGTCGACGAGGCGCACTGCATCAGCGAGTGGGGGCACGACTTCCGCCCCAGCTACATGCGCATCGGCGAGGTGCGTGAGCGCCTCGGCACGCCGCCCACGATCGCGCTCACCGCCACCGCCACGCCCACCGTCCGCGACGACATCGTCCGCATCCTCGGCCTGCGCGACCCCGAGGTCGTCGTCACCGGCTTCGACCGACCGAATCTCTGGTACGGCGTCGTCGCCGCGAAGAACGACGCCGAGAAGGATGCCACGCTCCTCGCCATGGTGCGGGAGATGGAGGGGGGGACGGCGGTCGTCTACGCGGCCACGCGCAAGTCGGTCGAGCGCATCGCCGCGCATCTCGACGAGCACGGCGTGGCCGCTGCGGCCTACCACGCGGGGCTCGACGACGCGCGCCGTGTCGCCGTGCAGGACGCCTTCATGGCCGAGCGGGCGCGGGTGATCGTGGCCACCAACTCGTTCGGCATGGGCGTCGACAAGGCCAACGTGCGCCTCGTCGTGCACCACGCCATGCCGGGCACGCTCGAGGCGTACTACCAGGAGGCCGGGCGCGCCGGACGCGACGGCAATGCGAGCCGCTGCGTGCTCCTGCATGCCTACCCGGACCGCTTCACGCACGAGTTCTTCATCGCCGGCTCGTTCCCCGATCGCGATCTCGTGCGGCAGGTGCATCGCCAGCTCAAGGTCGAGTGTGACGCGAGCGGCCGCGTCTACGCCACGCCGCAGGAGGTCGCCGCGGGGATCGGCGGCAAGGTGAACGTGCGTGGCGTGGAGAGCGCCATGCGGCTCCTGCAGGATACCGGCGTGCTGCGCTGGGATGCCGACACGCCCGGGCTCGTGCAGGTGCGCCTCCTCGCCACTCCCGAGCGCATCCGCGAGGACCTCGGCAACGCCCCCGAGGTCGAGGTGCTGCGCGCGCTCTGGCGCATGGCGCGCGACCAGCTCGCCCGCGGTGCCGTCATCGACCTCGCCGCGCTCCCGCGCACCCTTGGCGGCATCGACGCCGTGCGCGACCAGCTCGAGTCGCTGCAGGCGCGCCAGTTCGTCGTCGTCGATGGTGTGGGCGGCGGGCTCCGCCTCGTCGATCGGGCGGCGCGCTTCGAGGCGCTGCCGATCGACTGGCCCACGCTGCAGCGCCGCCGCCAGCACGAGATCGACAAGCTCGATGCGGTGCAGCGCTACGCGTACACGGAGCACTGTCGCCGGGCACAGCTCCTCCGCTGGTTCGGCGATCCCGCGGCGCGGCCGCGCTGCGAGGGTTGCGACAACTGCACCGGGGAGAAGCTCGTGGCGGTGAGCGGTGGTCGCGTCACCACGCGCGCCCGGACGCGCGCCACCGCGCGCACCGGCGAACGCCGTGCCGGGGGCGATGCCGCGCCGCCGGCGTCGCGTGGCGGTGGCACGCGCACCGCCGGCACCGCGCGCGCCGCGTCCGTCGTCGCCGAGGAGGACGTCGCCCTCTTCGACGCGCTGAAGCGCTGCCGCTCCGAGCTCGCGCGCGAGCAGCGCGTCCCCGCCTACGTGATCTTCCCCGATGCCACGCTCGTCGCCCTCGCCGCCAGCAAGCCGCGCACACCGAACGAGATGGCGTCGCTCCCCGGCGTCGGCGACGTGAAGCTGGCCCGCTACGGCACCGCCTTCATCGCCGTCATCCGCACGCACCTCGCCGGCGGCGGCTGAACCGACGCGACGCGCACGCCATCGCGCTCAGGTGGGCGGCTGCCCCTGCACCCCTTCCAGCAGCACGTGCACGTACGGGACGCGCAGCAGGTGGGTGACGACGCGCGCCTCGGTGCGCGCGAAACCCGCTGGCGCGAGCAGCGCGCGCCAGCCGTCGTCGCTCCGGATCGCCTGACCACGATCCTTCGACATGATCCAGCGCGAGAGTCCCGACTGGTGCGCCAGCCAGGTCGGCTCGAGCGCCACGAAGCGCCCGCCCGGGCGGAGCAGCCGACGCGCGACCATCAGCACCTCGTCGGTCTGCGCGTCGGTGAGATGGTGCAGGACGCCGAGGCAGGTCACGAGGTCGGCGCCGTAGGCCTGCGGCACCTCCAGCAGCGCCGACGCGGTGCCCGCGACGAACGTCGCGCGGGCGCCGTTCGCGCGCTGCGCCTCGGCGATGTAGTCCGGATTGATGTCCACGCCCACGTACTCCACGGGCGGGAGCCGATCGAGCACGTCGCCCGGTCCGCAGCCGATGTCCACGACGCGCATCCCGTTGCGAACGCGCCACCCCTCCTGCAGCACCCATGCATGCATGTGCTCGGCACCCATGGCACGCTGGAAGGCGGAGTAGACGAGCGACCGCTCGAGCACGCGGCGCAGGCCGCGATCGACGTGGGCGGGCATGCTCCCTCGGGGTGACGGGGGACGAGCACAGGGCGGAGGCGGCGCCTCGCACCGCAACGGCGCGGGGCCTCCCGCCTCCTCATGCGTGCAGGAGTCGCGCCGCTCGCCACCGGCCGGTGAGCGCCTCCGCGCGACCGTCGAGGCCGTGACGCCGCCGCTACCTTACCCGTGCTGCGACGCCGCCCGTCCGCGTCGCGCGGCTCCCGCCGCGCACCGGGGCGCCCACGTGCCCACCTGCCGATTGCCATGGACGACGCGCTCTACTTCACGGAGTCCCACCTCGCCGTTCGTGACATGGTCCGCGAGTTCGCCCGCGATCATGTCGCCCCCGTCGCCGGCCGACATGACGCCGATTCCACCTTCCCGTGGGAGAACGTCAAGCGCATGGCCGATCTCGGCCTGCTCGGCATCCCCTGGAGCGAGGAGCTGGGCGGCGCCGGCTTCGACACGCTCGCGTACATGCTCGCCATCCACGAGATGGCCAAGGTCTGTGCGAGCCACGCCATCACCATCTCGGCCCACACCACGCTCGGCACGAGCCCCATCGTCCACTTCGGCACCGATGCCCAGCGGCGGCGCTACGTGCCGCTCCTCGCCACCGGCACGGTGCTCGGTGGCTTCGGCCTCACGGAACCGGGGGCCGGCAGCGATGCGGGCGGCACGCAGACCGTCGCGGTGAAGCGGGGCGACCACTTCGTGCTCAACGGCGTGAAGCGGTTCATCACGCATGCGGGGGTGGGCGAAGTGTTCATCGCCACGGCGGTCACCGACCCGTCACGCGGCACCAAGGGGATCAGCGCCTTCATCCTCACCAAGGAGTGCTGCGACCTCGAGGCCGCGGCGCGCGTGGGGATGGGACACGCGCCCGAGCTCCCGGCCATGGCCGGCTTCCGCGCCGGTCGCAAGGAGGACAAGCTCGGCTGGCGCGCGAGCGACACGCGCGAACTGATCTTCGAGGACGTCGAGGTGCCGGCCGAGAACCTGCTCGGCGAGGAAGGGCAGGGCTTCCTGAACTTCATGCGCACGCTCGATGCGGGGCGCATCGGCATCGCCGCCCTCTCGCTCGGCATCGCCGAGGGGGCGTACGAGCAGGCGCTCCGGTACAGCACGGAGCGCAAGCAGTTCGGCCAGGCGATCGTCAACTTCCAGGGCGTCGCCTTCCCGCTCGCCGACATGGCCACCGAGATCGAGGCGGGCAAGCACCTCACCTATCACGCCGCGGCGCTCGCACAGGCCGGCAAGCCGTTCGGCAAGGAGGCGGCGATGGCGAAGCTCTTCTGCTCCGAGCTGGCGATGCGCGCGACGATCAAGGCGGTGCAGCTGCACGGCGGCTACGGCTACACGCGCGACTACCCGGTCGAGCGCTTCATGCGCGACGCCAAGATCTGCGAGATCGGCGAGGGGACGAGCGAGATCCAGCGCCTCGTGATCTCGCGCCACCTCGTGCGCGAGCTCGCCGCATGAGCGACGCCCGCCCGATCACCGAGTTCAACCTCGCGCAGAAGCTCCGCCTCCCGCTGGGCTTCGCCTTCGCCGCGCTCTACCTCTGGCTCGCTCCACGCTACGCGACGCCGCTCGGCGTGGCGATCGGCATCGGCATCGCGGTCCTCGGGCTCCTCGTCCGCGCGTGGGCGGTCGGGCACATCGTCAAGAACGACACGCTCACGACCAGCGGGCCGTATGCGCACGTGCGCAACCCGCTCTACTTCGGGAGCTTCCTGCTCGCGTGCGGCTTCGCGATCGCCGCCCATTGGTCGCTGCTCGGCCTCGTGGGGGCGTTCTGGCTCGCGGTCTACCAGCCCACCTGGGAGCGCGAGCGGCAGTTCCTCAAGCAGCGCTACGGCGAGGCGTACCGGCTCTACGAGCAGAACGTGCCGGCCTTCTTCCCGCGGCTCACGCCGTGGGCGGGTCCGGGCGGCCCGAGTGCCGACGCGCAGGGTTTCTCCATGGCGAAGTACCTGCGCCACAAGGAGTGGAACGCGGCGCTCGGCTTCGCGGCGGTGATGGCCTGGCTGCTGTGGCGGATGCCCGGGGCGCAGTGAGCGGCGCGGGATGTCGGAGCGAGCGCATCGAGGGCCCCGCCTCCCACGACATGTAGGCGAGGCGCCCGAGGCGTTCGGGCGCACATCGCGGCGCAGGACGCTCGGCGACGAGCCGCCGGTGGCGGTGCAGCTGCCCGAGGTGACCGTGGTGCCGTGCAGCGTGCCGCGCACGTAGAGCGTATCACGGGTTGGGGAGGGGTTCCGGGGAGGCAGCACAAGTCGTTGACGAACAACGGGTTCTGGTGTTGCTGTCACGTTGCTTGTGAGCCGAGGTGCCGCCAGCGGCGTCCATTGCGCGGGATCGTCTGCGCACCGGTGTCGCGTGCAGGGGACACGACGCGGCGGGTGCATGCGTCTGCATGCCCTGTCACGGAACGGCGCGCCATGCTAGCCTTGTCGCGCGCGGCCGACGCTTCGGTGTCGGCCGCACGACACGCTGCCCGGTGCGACCCCCGTGGCGGCGGCTGGACCCTCGTGTGCATCGGGCCGGAGTGGCGACCGGATGCGCGCGGGGCCGCACGACGACGCCGGCCGCGCCTCGCGTGGCCACCTGTCGCAGTCGATGCCGGGGTGGATCCGCGCCATGTGCGCGGCCGGGATCGCTGACGGGAACCGACGGGCGCGTTCGTGGAGTGCGGTAGCGGATGGGCGACCGGGGCGCGTTCGCGCCGGGTCGGTGGACATGAAGACGGCCAGCGGGATGCGTGCACGGGTCGCGGTGCGCACCTGCGCGGACGTGCATGAAGCGCGAGATCCTGATCAACGCCGCCCCGCGCGAGATGCGGGTGGCGATCATCGAGGACGACCAGCTCGTCGAGCTGCTCGTCGAGCGCCCCGAGGCGCGCCGGATGGTCGGCGACATCTACATGGGGCGCGTCGAGGCGGTGCAGCCGGGGCTGCAGGCCGCCTTCGTCGACATCGGCACCGAGAAGAGCGCCTTCCTCCATGCCTCGGACCTCGTCTACGAGAAGGACGAGGACGACGAGGACGACGAGGAGGAGTCGGATCCGGGGGAGGCAGCCGAGAACGGCGAGGCGCCGCCCGCGCGCGCGGGCCGCCCCGGGCGGGCCGAGGCGCCGCAGATCCAGGACGTGCTCAAGCGGGGCGACACGATCCTGGTGCAGGTGAGCAAGGAGCCGATCAGCACCAAGGGGCCGCGGGTGACGGCGCAGGTGTCGATGGCCGGCCGCTTCCTCGTCTACATGCCCTTCGCCTCGCGGGTCGGGGTGAGCCGCAAGATCGGCGAGCGGGCCGAGCGGCAGCGACTGAAGGCGCAGGTGGCAGCGGTGCTCCCGCCCGACTCGGGAGGGGTGATCGTGCGCACGGTCGGCGAGGACGTGACGCAGGACACGTTCACGCGCGAGCTGCAGTCGCTCATGAACAACTGGAAGCGGATCAACCGCAAGCGCCAGTTCATGCGCGCGCCGGCGCTCGTGCACCGCGAGACGAACCTGGCGCGCGGGATCATCCGTGACCTGTTCAGCGACAAGGTCGACTCGCTGGTGGTCGACAACCGGCAGCTCTTCAACGAGATCAGCGAGTACCTCAAGGGGGTGGCCCCGGAGCTCCTCGACCGGCTGCATCTGTACGAGGAGGCGCAGCCGCTCTTCGACAAGCACGATCTCGAGACCGAGATCCGCGACATCTTCAAGCGGCGCTGCGACCTCCCCTCGGGCGGCTACCTGATCATCGAGCAGACCGAGGCGCTCGTCTCGATCGACGTGAACTCGGGGCGCTACACCGGCAAGAAGGATCCCGAGAAGACGATCCTGAAGACCAACGTCGAGGCGGCGCGCGAGGTCGCCCGGCAGCTCCGGCTGCGCGACGTTGGCGGGATCATCGTCTGCGACTTCATCGACATGGAGACGCGCGCCAACCGCGATCGGGTGCTGCAGGAGCTCCGCACGCACCTGGGGCGCGACCGGGCGCGCACCAAGGCGTTCCAGGTGAGCGAGCTGGGGCTCATCGAGATGACGCGCCAGCGCGTCCGCCAGAGCCACCTGCAGAGCCAGACCGAGCCGTGCCCGACCTGCGCGGGGACGGGGCGGATCTTCACCCCCGAGACGATCGTCCGGCGCATGGAGCGCTCGGTGCGCCGCATCGCCGTCGAGGGGCGCCGCGACGCCCTGCTGGTGAAGCTCCACCCCGACGTGGCGATGTACGTCCTCGAGCAGGAGGCCGACGTCCTCCGCAAGCTCGAGAAGCAGGCCGGCTTCCCCCTCGAGCTCCGCGACGACCCCCTCCTGCGCCCCGACGAGTTCAAGCTGGTGGTCAAGGGTGCCCAGCGCGACGTGACCGCCCAGTACGCGCTGGCCTGACCGGGGGCATGCTCGGTGCTCGGTGCACCAGGACCGCCGCGGTGCCCTCGAGAGCGTCCGAACAAACCGCGAAACGCAAAGGACGCAAAGGGAACTGAAAGGCGACACGGGCGCGGCGGCCGGCTGCGCAAACGGACGTTCTTTGTGTTGCCTTTGCGTCCTTTGCGTTTCGTGGTTCGTTGGGAAGCCCGCCGCGGGAGCGGAAGCGCCCGCGTCATGCGACCCCACCAGCCGTCCATTCCGGCCTCGGAAGGATCGCGTGCGGACCGGAACGACGCCGGGGAGCGGAACGGGAGCCGTTGACACCGGCCGCAGGAATGGCTAAGCTTTTGGGCTCGTTACCCTTACGATCAGGCTCATGAGCTACGCGATCATCCGCACC